>CAVCFM010000258.1:0-3621 GCA_963601305.1 bacterium
TCGGTAAACGGATAGTAGACCGGACGCTGGATCAGCACCGCGTCCCCCTCCTCGGTAAATGCCTGGATCGCCTGCGCCAACGCATAGACCACACCCGGCGTCTTAACCAGCCACTGCTCTTTTATCTCCCAGTGATAATGCTCCAAAAACCAACATCGCACTGCCTCAAAATAACTCTCCAGGGAGTCACTGTATCCATAGATTCCATGCACCGCCTGCGCGATCAATGCGTCCTGTACATAGGAGGATGTCGGGAAATCCATATCTGCCACCCATAACGGAAGGACATCCTTTGGTTTTCCACGCTTTACTGCAAAGTCATATTTTAAACAATTTGTATTGGTACGATCTATTACTACATCAAAATCAAGATTTTTTTCTGCCATGATTCTTTCCTCCTGTGTCACAACCTACCTATAGTATACTATTTTGGTATGAAAAGTGTTAATACACAAAAAATAGCACTGGTTATAGGGGTACCCTATAGCCAATGCTATTTTTATTTTCTACTGCAAAATAGTACAAAAGTATGGTATACTAGGAAAAAATTAATTACTTCAAAAGAGAAAAGGAGAGATTGCCATGTACGAATTTACCGAAGATTGCATGATCCATATTGAACAGATAGATGACGAACACCTCAGATTATTCCAGATGATCAACGAGGCGGTGTCCCTCGTCGCTAAGACGCCGGACGTCTCCGTCATCGCCAAAAGCCTGATTGCCGGTTTAAAGGACTATGCAGCAACACATTTTGCACACGAGGAGGCTTACATGGAGAGCATCCATGACCCGGAGCTGCCGATGCAGAAAAAAGAGCATGCCGCATTTACCGAGAAGATCAATCAGTTTTCTCTGGATACCTCTTCACCGGAAGCTGCAAAAACATCCTTAAACGAACTGCTTACCTACCTGGTGCGCTGGTTATACCGCCACATTTTAAGCAGCGATATGATGATCGGTAAAATCGCTTCCCAGTCAACGGAATCGGAAGACCCGTTTGCTTTTACCGATAAATATAAGACCGGCATCGAGCTGGTGGACGATGAACACGCGCACCTGTTTGAGATCATCCGCGATACCAACGACCTGATCCATGCGGAGCTGCTTCACGACAAATACGACGAGATCATGCGCCTGCTCGCCGAGTTAAAAAATTACACCGAGTTCCACTTCCACGATGAGGAAATGCTGATGGAGCGCATTCACTATCCGGAACTGGAAGCACAAAAACGCGCCCATTCCGCATTCGTGGAGCGTCTGGTTGAAATCGACCTCTCCGAACTGGATGACATGGACAACAACCAGCAGGAATACCTGCTTGATCTGATCCAGTTCCTGTTAGGCTGGCTGTCAAACCACATCTTAGGCGCAGACAAAAAGATCGGTCAGTTTATGCAGGAGCATCAATAAACGCACGGATGCCTGCTGCATCCTTATAACCTTTTTCATACAGCCGGTTTAACGCCTGCTTGTCGCGCGTTAACGTATCTACCCCACAGGTATCATCCGGCGCTACAATGAGCACTTTGCCTTCTTTGGCATATGTTTGTGCAAGCTTTATACCCTCGTTGTAGTGCACGGTCCGCAGTGCCATCTGTCTTGCTGCCTGTGGGTATTTATGTTTCAGGCACCTTGCCAGCTTGTCATCGGTCGCGGATGCCTTCAATCTGCCCTCCGGCTTTGTCAGAATGAGAACCACCTTATCACATCCACAGTCAAACGCCTTCTGGATCGGGATCGGGTTGCCGAGCGCCCCGTCATAATACGGAACACCGCCAACTCTCTGTGGCGGACACACCACCGGGATTGCGCAGGATGCTTTTAAAATATTGTAATCATCCCGCTTCATATCCTCCCTGCCAAAATAGTGCGGCTTTCCTGTTTTTGCATTGGTGGCAGCCATATACCATTCCATGGGATTTGCCATAAACGCCTCATAGTCCAGCGGATTTTCCCCGCCGGAGTTGCTCAATGTGCCATAAATATAATCCAGGTTGATAAAGGTATGGTGTCGCAGCAGATTGCCGGCTCCCATATATTCCTTCCGCCCGGAATATTCCTGATAAAACTTGTAATTTCTTCCCCGCTGGCCGCTCATATAAGATGCCAGATTGGCGCTTCCCGCCGAGATACCAATTCCAAAATCAAATGTAATCTTCTCATCCAGACAATAATCAAACACTCCTGCGGCATAGATCCCTCTAAGACCGCCTCCTACATCAATGACTCCTGTTTTCATAATTCCTTCGCTTCCTGTACTTTTAAAAATCTTCTCTGCCGGTTCTGGCAGTTTCATCAATCATTCTTATGTTCTCCGCCCCACGTACACATGGATACAAGTATCGGGATCAGTGATTTTCCACGTTCCGATAAGCTGTACTCCACCTTGGGCGGGATCTGCGGATACTCCGTTCTTATGATCAGGGAGTCCGCCTCCATCTCTTTTAACGTGCTGCTGAGCGTCTTGTGGGAAATATTCCCGAGACAGCGCTTTAACTCGTTATAGCGCATCACCGCTTTATGCTGTGCAAGCCAGTAGATGATCACCAGCTTGTACTTGCCGTTAATCAAGGACAAGGTATATCCAAAATCAGTATCCCCGATATTTCCACCGGTATGACAGCATCCCTGCTTTGGAAGTTGTTCCGACATCGCAATTCCTTTCTACGCTTTCCTTCGGGTAAGTATATAACCTAAATGTGCGTACTTCTTTTTTGTGATATTATAATGTATATTAAAAAAAAGGGCAATCCTATCCTTATTCCATTTTAATAGGAGGAAACGATATTGAACCAGGTATTTACAATCGAAAACATGCGCCCGATCCGAACCGGAATGACTGTTTCCAGAGATTCCAAGCTGGGAACTGCCAATAAAGTCACATACTTTTCTATGGGGGAGGACACATCCATCAGCCAGGAAAGTTATGACCGGATGACGATGTACATCGGCGCTGCCGGACGCGGAACCTTTGTCCTTGGCGACGAACAAAAAGAAGTCTCCATGGGACCAGACATGGCACTCATCGTTCCTCAGAAGACGCTGTGCGGAATGCAGACGTCCGAGGGACTGGTGTATACAGAAATCATTTTAAAAAAGGAGAACACTATGAACGCAAACGTAAAAACAAACGAAGTATTCGCACTCAAAGATCTTATTTCCTACGAAGAGGGAAGCATCGCCAACATGGACGTTGTGAGCAATGACACCATGAAATACGTCCTCATGGCATTTGATGAGGGAACAGGTCTTACTCCTCACCGTGCACCGGGAAACGCTATCGTATTTGCACTGGAAGGCAAAGCAACCATCGGCTACGAGGGCAAGGACTACGAGTTAAGCGCAGGTGAGTGCTTCCGTTTTGAGAAAAACGGCCTTCACAGCGTGACCGCAAACGGTAAATTCAAGATGGCTCTTTTACTGGTGTTAGAGTAAATTCATACCAGGTTTTATGTCATAAGGCGCAACTTTCTATGAAACAAAAAACTCCGCGAGGTTTTTTGAGGTCAGTCACCTCATTATCCTCGCGGAGCTTTTTTATTCTCCTATCACAATCTCCTGCCCTCTGATATCTCCCATACAGATATGATTGCGCGCTGTCTTTTTGACCCTGTAGAG
>CAVCFM010000258.1:3631-5670 GCA_963601305.1 bacterium
GTGTTAGAGTAAGCCTCTTACTAGCTTTCGTTACCACAAAAAAGCTTCTCTTGGGAAAAAGGCAGTTGATTTTTCATCTGCCATCCCCGGAGAAGCTTTTTCTTTTCTGACATCTGTTATCTGGCAATCACGATACTTCCGTCCTCCGCTCTGGAGAATTTACTTAAGAAGTCCCATGCTGCCCAACTGTTGCGGGCATATACCTCGTGTGACTGATTAGACGCGGAAGCCAGCGCTGTATAACAATTTCCATCTTCGCTCTTAAACGTTTCCACGGTAAGTACACTGTCCAAAAATGCCTTTGTGTCTTCTACCGTATACGTCTCATCTCCATTCACACCCCAAATTGGATTTTCCCAACTATCCATTGCATCAAAACTTACGTCATATGCTTTTGTCACCTGATTCACATCAAACAGATTTTTTACCCGGTTTACCAGTTTTTCTGCCTGACATGGAAGTTCTGGTAACGGAGATTCCTCACCACCCACATAAAATACAGGAACGATCGTATCTGAATTCGGCTCCTTCACCTCTGCATCAAAGCTGTCCCTTCCAGGATCAGTGCTTGCATCCATAGGCGCTAATCCTGCAAACACTTCCGGATACTGTTCATATAAATCCCAGCTCTTACAACCACCCATGGAAAATCCGGATGCATAAATTCGACTCGCATCTATGGAATATTTTTCTTTTAAAATATCTATCAACTCAACCACTTCTGTTGCCGTCATATTCGGATAGTGCATATCAACACTAACTGTAAGGAAACCATTTTCTTTCCCGATCAATGGCCATTCTGTAGCCTGTGCCTCATAAAAGGCCGTGTTACCGCCGCCATGGAAACATAATACAAGCGGAACATTACCAGCTGTGACATCAAGCCCATTTGCATAATAGGTCACATAGCTGATATCATGCGTCTCGGTTCCGGCAAATGTAACATTATCCGGGGATGTGGTTACCGTTGCTGTCTCGATCGTCTCCACAATTCCCTCCTTCTCCCAATCATATACTGGAAGAAGAACACCTGCCTGTCTTCGATTGGTTCCGATCACTTCATCATACAAAGCAGCATTGTCTTCTGTATCTGCCACCGTTAAACTTCCAACAGCAGCCGCAAGCGCCTGATTTACCTCTTCACTGTTTCCAACGGATACCACCGGAATATCACTATTTTCTACTGTACTAACATCACTTAAGTTACTTAAAACAGCACCAGCAATTGTATTATTGAAAGCAATGGTTGTTCCATCCGGATAAGTTACTTCATTGGAAAGCTCTTTTACAATATTTTTCAATGCAAAATCTGCCCCGGCTCCTACACCATATACATAAATCCTGCCGGATGTACCAGTAATCTTATCCTCTACCTCCTGTGTCATATAGTTCACGCTGGCTGTAATTCCATGATTATGTTCCGAAGCAGAATCATCAGAAATCAAACCGGCAATCGCAGTGTAGACTTCATTATCGGCATCTGACCATGTATCTCCCACTGGATTTACAATCACAACAGAAGACCCCTCCTTTGCCGCAATTGCCGCCAGACCGCTTTCAGTGGCATACGCTTTTGCAGATTCCTCATCAAATTTTCCCTCACCAAATACCAGAAATACCGGGGCGGTGCATGTAGTGCTTACGCCTAATGTGTCACTGGCATTGTCTCCCGGATAGCATATATATAATGTGTTTTCCCCTGCTTCGAGCTCTGTTACCGCTGCAATTTCTACCTTTTGAGTATTTTCCACCGTGTTTTCATTAGCAGCATTCTCCGTTGCCCCCTCATTTGTGGAAATATCCTCCTGCAAAGCTTCCGTCTCATTTTTTTCTACTGTGCCATTTGCAGTCGTTGCCCCATTTCCTCCACAGGCTATCATCGAAAAGCTAAGACAAACAGCCAATCCAAGTGAAATCAATTTTTTCGTTTTCATTTTTAATCCCCTCCCAATTTTTTATAGTAAAACGAATATCTGATCTCATCATAGAAAAAACTGTTTTCTTTAGCAATGGATTTGACTTAAACGGTCGATTTCATA
>CAVCFM010000259.1:0-4719 GCA_963601305.1 bacterium
CGCCTTACACATATCTACCACCTCCGTATTCTCCGGTATCTCAATCGGCGTATTTCCCGTTTTTCTCCTTCTCCCGCAGGCTTACCACCAGCGCATAGACCTCCGGGCGTTTTTCTTTCAGATGTTCATCGAGAAGATGTCTGCGCTCCTTAAAGCGATCCGCCAGCTCCGGATGCTCCTTTGCAATGCGGTCGTGCACCTCTTTTCGATGTGCCTCAAGACGGGCTGCCAGGGTCTTTTCATCCTTTCCGGAAATGTTTACGATCTCCTTCAAGTGTTCCTCCAAATGCTCCAGCCATTCATCCTCATCCAGTTCCTCCATATGGGACCAGCGCCCGTGAAGCAGATTTTCCACATCTCCGGTTGCCTTTAACTGTTCAATCTGAAGTGCGATCTGTTTTTCAATCTGCTCCTCCGCTTCCTGTCCAAACGCCCACACGAACTCCTGCACACGGTTATCGGCACGTTTCCGCGACGCGCTGCGCTGCTCATTGTCCACGCCGCCCTCCAGCGGATATGGCCGGTGGATCCCCATGTCTTTTAACGCGATATGTATGGTCCGCCGCACATTGCCCTCCTCGATCATATAGCCAAGTCCCAGTTTTCTAAGCTGCTCGTTTAGCTCCGCAATATGCTCCGTCATATAGAAACGGATTCCCTTTTCCTTAAGCGATCGATATAAAATCTCAAGGCTGTCAGCCGCTGTGATATCCATACTTCCGATTCCGCTGGCGTCCAGAATGACCGCCCGCGTATCCTCCTTTATGGCATCCTCAATATCGCGGCGCAGCACCTGCACGTTGGCAAAAAACAGATTGCTGCTGAACCGGTAGATCAGCACGCCGGATACCGCATGGATCTGGTCGCCTTCCTTTAAATCCCGGAAATGGCTGTGCCCCGGCTGGATTCCCAGAAAACATCTTGCCGGCTTGGCAGTACGGATGATCACCTCTGAAAAAGACAGAATGATGCCGATCAATACGCCATTGATCGTGCCAAGCAGTAACACGCCCAGAAACGCTCCGATAAAAATAAAACATTCTGTGCGGCTGACTTTCCAGAGACGAACCGCAAGTTCAAACTCCGTCGCCCCAAGCAGCGCCGAAATGACGATTGCAGTCAGCACCGGCACCGGCAGATATCCGATAAAACCGGTTCCGCACAAAAGCAGTACCATCATCGATACACCTGCGACAATTCCGGTCAACTGGGTTTTCCCCTGATACTGTTCTCCCATGGCAGTGCGGGACACCGAACCATTCATCGGACAGCATCCGGTCAGAGCCGCCACAAAATTGCCCAGGGAAAAAGCAAGAATCTCCTGATTATCGTCTATACGGTATCCGTTTTTCTGTGCAAAACTATTCTCCGCTAACAGGGTCTCTGCCATAATCACCACCGCAACCGACAGACTGATGGTGACGGCATCTTTTACCGGAACCAGGCTAAAATCCGGCAGGCTCCATCTCGGAAGCCCCGGCTCTACCGCAGTGAGGGTCTGTATTCCCCACGTCTGTAACGGCAGACAGCGGGTCAAAAGCGCTCCAACTGCCATAAGCACTACCGCCATCGGGAATTTTGGTATGATCTTTTTTGCCACCAGCAAAATCACAAGTGAGATGACGCCTAAAATTACAGATGGCAGATTTATCTGCTGCACCGTCCCTGCAATATGCTCCGCCAGCTCAAAAAACTCGCCAGTTCCGGCAGTGCCACCCATTAATTTCGGCACCTGCATCAGGATGATCGTGGTACAGATTCCCGTGATAAAGCCGCCCATGACCGGCGCAGAGATATAGTTTACCAATTTTCCTGCGCGCATAACATAAAAGGCGAGCAGCCACAATGCCACAAACAGTGTCAGCACCGGCACCACTGCCATTGCCTCTTTGGAACCGTTTTCCACATGAAGTGTCAGAAGTGCAGAACCTATCAACGCTGCCGGAGCAGCATCCACACCAAAAATAAACTGCGGTGATGTGGAAAACAGTGCAAATAAAATAATCGGGAACACTGAGCCATATAATCCATAAACTGCCGGCAATCCCGCAATCTGTGCATATCCCATAGAAATCGGGATTGACACTGCCATGATGATCAATCCTGCAAGAATATCCTTCGGCAAATTTTTCGTATCATAATGTCTGAGCGTCTGCGCCAATTTTAGATTCATAGTTTCCTGCCTCCTCGCCGTATCACTATGCCCCTATTATACACTTTCCACATTGCTTTGCATAGGCAAGCAATTCCTCATTTGCGCGCTCTAAGCTTCCAAAATGCTCCTTACAGCAGATCACCTGCTCACACTCCGATAAACATTCCTTTGCTGCCGTAAGCTGCGCCTCCCCGATCGGTTCAAACGCCTCCGCCGTTATCACCTCTGCCGCAAGCGCTTTTGCCACCGGATAATCCAGGTCGTTTTCAAACAGGATTCCCGTTGCAAACGGAATTTCCCTGCGCTGCAATTTCCGGTATACAGCCCGCCCTGTTCCACCGCCGGCGATCACAAAGACCTTTGCCCTGCCTCTTGCTGGCGCAAGCTCCATGCTGCCGTTTTCCTCGTCAAAACTGCCCGTGGATATGGCAAACAGCCGGGATAGATATCCCGGCGTAAAAACCTCCTCCGGCGCGCCAAACCGCTCCACATATTTTCCGTTGATGCACAAAATTTTATCAGAAACTTTCTGGGCAAGCTCCAGCTCATGCAGTGACATGATCACGGTCAGTTTTTTCTTATTCCGCAATTCCTGAAGGGTCGACAAAAATTCCAGTTTATATTTTACATCCAGATAAGAAGTCGGCTCATCCAGGATAATGATCTCAGGCTCCTGACAGATTGCCCTCGCAAGCATGACGCGCTGTCTTTGCCCGTCGCTGATGTGTGCAAAGTCCATGTCCCGCAATTCGGTCACATGCACTAACTCCATCGCCTCCCGGACTGCCTGATGGTCTGCCTCTGTCAGGACACCAAAACGCCCGGTATACGGATACCTTCCGGTTGCCACCACATCCTCACATGTCATCAGCTCCGTGCGCAGCTTATCCGTCAGCACCACCGCCATCTTCTGCGACAGTTCCGTCCCCGTCATGCTCCCAATACTCTGCTCCTCCAGCCAGACATTCCCACCCAGCAAGGTCAGCTGCCTTGCAATACTCCTTAAGATTGTGGATTTTCCCGCACCGTTGGGTCCGATCAGCGTTAAGATTTCCCCTTTTTTCAGCGCAATCCCGATATTTTCGATCAGTGGCTGTCCGTGATAGCCAACGCTCATTTTCTCTGCTTTGAAATAGTATTCCATCACATCGACCTCTCCTTATTACGCTTTATCATAACCCACAATACCACCGGTGCACCAAATACTGCCGTCACCGTGCTGATACCAAGCTCCGTAGGTGCCAGCATCGTCCGCGCCAGCAGATCGCAGAACAGGCAAAAGATGCTTCCGCCCAAAAAGCATGCCGGTATCATCAAAATCGGTTTTGTCGTTTTAAGCAGCCCTTTTACCAGATGCGGTACCGCAATTCCGACAAAGGAGATCGGCCCGGCAAACGCCACAATGCACGCCGATAAAATGCTTGACAGCAGCACCAGAAGGATACGGAGAAGCCGGATATTCACGCCCATATTCTGTGCATACACTTCCCCAAGCTGGTAAGCGCCCAGCGGCTTTGCCAGCAAAAATACAGCAAGATACGTCACAAAAATAACCCCTGCCATCACGGACACATTATCCCAGGTCATTCCGGAAAAACTTCCCCTTGACCAGTTATGAAGGTTTACAATATCCGCATCATCCGCAAATGTCACCACAAGCTCTGTAATTGCAGAACAGATATACCCGATCATGACACCGCTGACCACCAGCATCGACATGTTTGATACCCTGCGCGACATCAGAAGCACAAATCCCATGGATATCATGGCACCGATAAATGCAGCCACGATCATCGCCGCCGAGCTTACCCGGATGGACCTGCCCATCAAAAATACCATGACCAGCGCCACCACCATTTTGGCGCCGGAAGAGATTCCCAGTACAAACGGTCCCGCGATGGGATTGTGGAAAAAGGTCTGCAGCAAATATCCCGCCAGTGCCAATGCCCCGCCGAGTATCAGCGCGGCAAGCGTCCTCGGCATCCGGATATCCCACAGGATTCTGCTATTTTCAATCTCCTCGCCCCGGATGGACGCCACAATGTCAGCAAGCGGGATCTTTACCGTGCCAATACAGACATTTGCCACCACAAACACAAGAACACCAACTGCCAATATCAGAAATGCCATTTGATATCTCATTTTTCTCTTTTGCTGCATGCCCTGCCTCCTACTTCAACTGGAAAAGATATTTCATCTCCCCCTCATCCTCTCCCAAAAGCATCCGATGAATATCCTGCATCAGATAGCCGATCGACATCGACTGCTGGTACATATCATTTGTAGTGCACCAGACATTTCCTTCCTGCACCGCCCGGAAATCCGCTAGTGCCGGACATTTATCCAGCAATTCCTCAACAGACGTCACACCGCCGTCGATGGAACTGTTATAGATAAGAAAATCTGCATCCTTTGCCCCGGCATAAAATTCTTCCACCTGCATATTTACCGTGGAGCGCTTCGATTCCTCATCGCCCAGATCATCAAAAATATATCTGCCCCCTGCGATCTCAATTATTTTCGGGATATAATCAGAGCTCTGACGCACCTGCACCAACCCGTTG
>CAVCFM010000260.1:0-4346 GCA_963601305.1 bacterium
ACAGCTTATTTACTATATCACTTTCAAACTCATTTGTCAACAACTTTTTTTATTTCTTTTTCAAGTCGTTGTTTTCCTTTCGGAAGCGACAACTTCATTAGATTATCACATCTTGTAGCGTCTGTCAACAACTTTTTCAGAAAAAAATTGAACAACTCATATTCTTCAAATAGAAGCGGAGAAGGAGGGATTTGAACCCTCGCGCCGGTCAACCCGACCTATACCCTTAGCAGGGGCACCTCTTCGGCCACTTGAGTACTTCTCCAAAGTTCTTATCTGACAATATGATATTGTTCTGCGCCGTAACGCATAGACTATGATACTAAATAGATCAGCATTTGTCAATCGCTATTTTGAAAATATTTGATTTTTCTTATATTTTTTAGAATAAATCAAAGATAGAGCTATACAGAAGGTTGACAATATCCTCTCCATCCGCATTTCCGATATCAATCTCCTCGCCGCTCAATTCGCGTATATTGGCGCCCTGCGTGAACTCTATATCCACAGTATAAGAGATATTATTCCATTTTAAGGTATCGATATTCATGGTAAACAGATTATCTTTCGTAAAATCCAATTCCAGCATGGTATCTGTCTCATCCTGCAATTCTGCAACCACCAGCCGGTTCTTATATAGATAGAAGTTCAGATACCGGTTCCCCTGACCAGACAGTCCATTCCGCCATGTATCGTAATCGGTTCCCGCACCATTAAGCACTACATTGCATTTGTCACCGAATGTACTGCCATAGATTTCTTCCATTCCATCTAAAAATGAAGCGACATCATCCGGCGTGACTGTGGCACGATATACGCTGCAATTCTGTCTGCTGCCATCCACATACTGTTTTTTATCCTCTCCCTTTTCAAAAGAAAGATTGCGAAAGGTCTGTACAAACAGGGACGCTGCCTCCCCTGACTGCTCTGAGGTAACTTTCTCCGCCACTGCCGCTGCCAATGCCTGATTCCACTGCTCCACATCAATACCCTGGTCTTCTAACAGCTGCACAAAGTATCCCGTATTTTCTTTGTGGTAATCATAGACAAATAAGCGGTCTGATAAAAGGGGCGTCTGCAACTTTAGTTCTTCCTGTGTCAACAACGCCGTTCCTTCCACACGAAGTCCGTGGACTCCTGTGGATAAATGAAGTTCTTTTTCAGTTGGTGTGGATAAAAGTTCTATTGAAGTAACTGTGTCTTTTGCTTCTAATTCGATATCTGCCGTATAGGATATCGAATCACCGGAAAATGTGTCCGTGATATTTTTTTCTTTGCACGTCTCATAGGCTGCCCGCAGCACTTTATCTGATTTTTTTAAAAATACGCCATTCAGCGCTAAAATGATTACCACTCCTATCACAATTGCCACAGATACTGCGATAATCACTATTTTTTTTATCTTTGGCTGCACAGATTGATGCTCCATTTCATTCTCCATATTCTCTTATAAGGTTGCAAATTCCCGGATAGCTGTCTCATAGAGGTTGTTGCCTTCCTGGTCTATCACCACGATCACCGGGAAGTTTTCTACTTCTATTTTACGGATTGCCTCCGCTCCTAAGTCGTCGTAACAGACAACCTCGGATCTGGTGATACATTTTGACAGTAATGCACCTGCTCCGCCGATCGCTGCAAAATAAACTGCCTGATTGCGCACGATGGCATCAATGACTTCCTGGGTCCGTTTTCCTTTTCCGATCATAGCTTTCTGCCCGAGATCTAAAAGCGTCGGCGCATATTTATCCATACGGGATGCAGTCGTCGGTCCCGCGGAACCGATCGGTCTGCCCTCTCTCGCCGGAGAAGGTCCCATATAGTAAATTGTCGCATCCTTGATGTCGATAGGAAGCTGTTCGCCCCGGTCCAATGCCTCTATCATTCTTTTGTGTGCGGCATCACGCGCCACATAAATGGTTCCGGTGATATACACATAATCGCCGGCTTTTAAATCCTTAGTTGTCTCTGCCGTAATCGGCGTTGTAATATGCTTATCCATGCTGTCCTCCTAAACCTCTCTTATCACATGACGGTTCACATGGCAACAGATGTTGACTGCCACCGGAAGCCCCGCAATGTGTGTCGCGTAGGTGTTGATATTGGCGGCAAGCGCTGTCGTAGTTCCACCGAGTCCGCCCGGTCCGATCCCAAGCCGGTTTATTTTGTCTAATAACTCGATTTCCATATCTTTTACATAAGGAATATCCGAATGTTCATTGACCGGTCTTGTCAGCGCCTTTTTGGCAAGGATCGCACATTTTTCAAAAGTACCGCCAATTCCGACGCCCACAACCATCGGGGGACATGCATTCGGTCCGGCATCCTTTACAGCTGTCAGTATGGCATTTTTTACACCCTCAATGCCATCTGCCGGTTTTAACATAAACACGCGGCTCATATTTTCACTGCCGAATCCCTTCGGCGCCATCGTTATTTTTACCTTATCGCCAGGCACAATCGAATAATGGATGACCGCCGGCGTGTTGTCCTTCGTGTTTTCACGGATCAGCGGGTCTCCCACGACGGATTTGCGCAGATAGCCCTCGGTGTAGCCCCGGCGGACACCTTCATTTACCGCATCCTCGATCGCCATTCCCTCAAAATGTACATCCTGCCCTACTTCCAAGAAAATCACTGCCATTCCCGTATCCTGACAGATTGGGATTATCTCTTCATCCGCAATTTTTAAGTTGTCCTGCAGCTGGTTCAAAATCTTTTTCCCAAGCTGCGATTTTTCAGACTCCACCGCCTGCTTCATGGCTGCATCCATATCGGCTGAGAGATAATGGTTTGCCTCGATGCACATCTCTTTTATGTTTTCTGTGATGATATCCGTATCAATCGTTCTTATCATTTTCGTTGCGTCCTTTATCATTTTTTATTTTACGCTTGCCTGCAAAATACTCTTTGTACTTCTGTAACGTCTCATTCTGGTCACGGGAAGTCATATCCGGGAATGCCGTCATCAAACGCTTGAAACCAAAATTCTTCTCTGCAAAAAGTTTTTCGTACTTTTCGGTGAGTGCCTCGTACTCGCGTTTCTTCTCTTCCATTGCAGCCGAAATGCGCTCCCTGGTTGCCTCGCCGCTCTCGGCTATGCGCATCTTCGCTGCCTCGCCGCTCTCGGCAATCCGCATTTTTGCTGCTTCGCCACTCTCGGCAATCCGCATCTTCGCTGCTCCGGTGCTCTCCGTGATCTTTTCTTTTGCAGTCTCAGGCAATTCCTTCAGGTTCTCCTTGCCCTCGGAAATCTTCTCGATCAGCTCTGCGTGTGTCTCCTGGAATTCCTCGGACTTTTCGATCGCCTCGGTCACGTTCTCGTAAATGTTCTCGCCGATCTCGTCGGAAAGCTTGTGCAGGGCTGCCGCCATCTCATCCATAACTTTCAACCGCTTGTTGAACTTGAGGATCGTGGTGACAGTCACGCACATATCCACAGCAAATCCTGTCATAATGATGATCAGGATGATCAATCCGGCAAGATGCGGGATCCATGTGATAAATCCGTATATGATCGGATGGAGCACTTTCATGATAAATGTGCACGCCAATCCCCACAGAACGGAGAACTTCAGACACACATATCCCTTGATGTTAAAAGGTTTGTCGGAATAGTCCCACCATTTGTTGTGGAAACACTTCTCCAGTAAAAATCCGGTTATGTACTCTAACACGGAGGTCAGCAGGAAGGAACCTGCAAATAAGATCAGCAGATTGCCCTTCAGTGGCGTCAGTATCGCAACCACAATGACCACGCCGCACCCGTATATCGGACAGTACGGACCATTTAAAAATCCCCGGTTTACAAATTTCCCTGTGTCTAATGCTGCGTAGGATACTTCCGTGCACCAGCCGATAAACGCATACACGATAAATATCCACACAAGTTCGTAAAAATTCTGTGGCATCCTTTTTTCTCCTAAGTATCATATTTTTTAGAATATTATAACTGATTGACCTTTGGGGTACAAGAACCACCACTCATTTTCCTGATTCTACCGTTTTTCAATTTTTTCCTGGATCAGCTCGTTTAAACTTTCCTCTTCCGCCTTCCACTTTTTGTAATAAATACGCCGGATAAATGCTTCCAGCACAAAAAATATCACGCCGTAAAAAATGATATTTTCCGCTTTTACGGTATACCAGTTGCAAAAAATTGCCATTGTCTGATAAGCTGCAAATTCCAACGCAACGGAAAGTGCCGTCCATCCCTTGTAGCCAAGCCGCTCTAAACATGTGATCTTTTCCATGACAAGCTGTATGCCCCAGCAAAGTGCCAATAACAGGAACATCTGTATCAGATACATATCTCCCATTGCTGCGTCTGTTCCATACTGCGCGATTGC
>CAVCFM010000261.1:0-2522 GCA_963601305.1 bacterium
ATTGGTTCGTGTTTTCCCAGGTCTTTTCGACGGCGTTGCCGTTTGCATCGGTATAGCTGACATCGTAGGATTTGGTGCTGATGATCTGTACAAAATCTTCGTTCTTCACCGCCTCGTTAAAAATCAGGTACATGTCGTACACCGAGGTATAGTGATCGTCATCCGGCAATCCGTTCGGATTGACAAAATGCGACTGGGTTGCGCCAAGCTTTAGCGCCTCCTCGTTCATCAGCTCGGCAAAGCTGTCGGTGCTTCCCGACATATATTCCGCAATGGCAATCGCTGCATCATTGCCGCTGCGCAGCATAAGACCATAGAGCAGATCACGCAGCTTGATGACATCGCCTGCATTTACCCCGCAGACAGAAGAATCCGAAGCCTGATTGGCGGCATTCTCGCTGATGGTCACATAGTCGTCTAAGTTGTCCGCATATTTTAATGCAAGATAGGCGGTCAGTATTTTGGTTGTGCTGGCAGGATAAAGCCTGTCATAGATATTCTGGGCATACACAACCTCGCCGGTAGCGACATTAAATGTTCCTGCTCCGGCTGCCACCTGGGAGTCTGTGGTATCAGTTCCCAGGGAAAAATTATCTGCCACACATAAATTTTCCGAAAAAAAAGTCTTATCTGTCGTTCCCGCCGAAGCAGATAAGCCTATATTTGCTGTAGTCTGATAAATATCATAAGGCTGGGTCAGTTCTGCAGTATCAGAACCACATCCAGCCTGAAAAATCATGGTAATGCCTAAAAGGACACAACACAACTTATTTATACATTTCACGCCACTCTAAATCTCCTCTGTCTAATGATTTGATAAGCAATTCTGCTGTGGCAAGGTTGGTTGCCAGCGGAATATTGTGTGTATCACAGATACAGATGACATTGTGTACATCCGGCTCATGGGACTTTGGAGTCATCGGATCACGTAAAAAGATGACCAGGTCAATCTCGTTGTGCTCGATCTGAGCGCTGAGCTGCTGGGCTCCTCCAAGGTGTCCTGCCAGATATTTGTGAATGTTTAAATTGGTTACCTCTTCAATTAATCTTCCGGTAGTACCGGTAGCGTATAATTCATTTTTGCAGAGAATACCACGATATGCGATACAAAAATTCTGCATTAATTTTTTCTTGGAATCATGTGCGATTAGTCCTATATTCATGATGCATAACCTCCCGTTAATATTTTTTCGGCTGCAGACCGACATTCAGTACAAATCCTATGCCGATATATAGTGACCATAAGGATGTAAGACCATAGCTCACAAACGGTAATGTGACACCTGTATTCGGCATCATACCCGTTGCTACACCGATGTTTACAATACTCTGGAAACCAATCAATGCTGCCATGCCGGAGCATATCAATCTGCCGGCGGTATCTTTTGCTTTTCTAGCAATTAATATACACTCAATCGTCACGAAAAGCAAGAGGATTATAATGATCGCAGTGCCGATAAAGCCCAATTCCTCGCCGGCTACCGCGAAAATAAAATCGTTCTGCGGCTCTAAGATAAACTTACCATTTTTGACGGAGGTCGGGTCCGTGTTGTTGAGACCCTTACCCCATAGCAGACCGGAGCCGATGGCCATAATGGAGTTCTGCTGCTGGTAGGCAATATCCGGATAATCGTCCGGATAGAGCCATGCCATAATACGTCCAAGCTGATAAGAATGGATAAATGGTACTTTATCCTGAATGATCAGCGTCATAAGCACCAGAAATGCCGGCACACAGGTAACCAGAACACCGGTTACCAGCTTATAGCTGATTCCTGCCACAAAAAGCATTGCAGCAAAGATAAGTGCGGTCACGATCGTCGTGGAAAGGTTTGGCTGCTTTAGGATCAGAACCAGAGGAATTCCAACCAGAACAAATGACGAAATTAAAATCTTAGGCGTATTGATCTTCTCTTCGTGCCTCATAAAATAGTATGCGAAAAAGAGAATCAAAAGAATCTTCACCAGCTCGGATGGCTGAAAACGGAATCCACCGATCTCAAACCAGCGCTGTGCACCTTTGGAATTGTCTCCCGCAAACATAACAAGGATCAATAGTCCCACGCCAAACAGATAGATCAGCCAGGAAAATTTTAAAATAAAATTATAGTCAAGCAGTGACACGATCACCATAAGCACAAGACCGGAAATCATACCCATCAGCTGCTTTTTCATGTCAGAAGGGCTTGCACTTCCCACAAGGAATACGCCTAGCGTGTTTAAGCACACGACCAAAAAAATCAGTATGAACTTATAATTCTTTAGTTTGTATTGTTTTAACATAATCAATTCCTACTGTACACATTTTGTATAGTCCCGGAGAATAATTTTTATCTCGATATTTTCCGGTTCAATATCTACATATTTGGTAATGACCTCGCCGATTTCATGGCGGATCTGTGACATGGTGTCGTCATCTAAATGCTTTTTGGCGGCATCGATCATCAGACGCAGCCGCTCTTTTGCTACATTTTTGGACTCAGATGAATCTGTATGCTTTGTTCTGTGGCACATGCTACACC
>CAVCFM010000262.1:0-2607 GCA_963601305.1 bacterium
TCCGTAACCTGATGGGAACCGGAAGTCTTATGGCATTTCCGGGAAGCATGGTAGGAGCATTTTTGTGTGGACTTATCTACCGCAAATTTGAAAAAATTCCGTTTGCCGTGCTGGGGGAGGTGATCGGAACCGGGATCATTGGCGGAATGTTGTGTTATCCGGTCGCACATTTTTTGCTGGGAAACACACAGGCAGCGCTGTTTACCTATGTACTACCATTCCTTATCAGCACCGTGGGCGGCAGCCTGATCGCAGCCATTTTCCTGGCAGCGCTGTATAAGTCAAAAGCATTTTTCTATATGGCGGACAGACTGCGCTAAAAGTACTGGCGGCAGGAACAAAATATGGTATAATAAAAATGTTCTGACCATTCAAATGAGTAGATGAAAAAAGTATATTTGGTTGACAGTGAAAATGTAGGGGACGTATGGGTTCCGCTTTTAGTATCAGCAAAGGAAGAAGAGGGGGTTGTGGTGTTCTATACGCAGCGCAGCCCCCATATGAATTATGAGAATGTCCGTATGCTGAAGGAGACGGATAAAGAAGCAGCTTTTATCAAATGTTTTGAGGGGAATAACGCTCTGGATTTTCAGCTGGTATCAGAACTGGGATATCACTTGTGCAAGGAGCCGGACTGTGATTATATCATCGTTTCAAATGACACAGGGTTTGATGCGGTGGTCAAGTATTGGGCTGCTAAGGGGATGCCGGTCAGTCGTCTGAGTGGAAAAGAGTGCTTCCGCATGTTAAAAAACGGGAAGACACAGACGGCGGAGCGTGTGGAAAGCCAGCCGGAAACTGTGGTTTTAGCGGACGCAGAATCACAGGGAGAAGAGTCGGCACAGAAGGAAGACGCACCACAGCAGGCAGAAGCAGCGCAGAAGGCAGAAACAGCGCAGAAGGAAGAGGTGCCACAGCAGGAAGAGGCAGCACAGAAGGAAGAGGTGCCACAGCAGGAAGAGTCGGCACAGCAGGAAGAGGCGCATGTGTCGCCAGAAGATGTCCAGGCAGTAGAGCCGGAAGAAAAGTCAGAGCGGGTATCGGAAGATCACACAAAGCCGGAAGCGGTCGATACAGTAATCCGGGAGTTGCAGCGGTGCATTACCAGAGATAATCTGGTGGATTTTCACAATGCACTGGTTTCATTTTTCGGGGAAGAGCAGGGAAAAGAGCTCTACTTACAGATTAAGGGAGACTCTGAGTACAGCGCCTACTGGTCGACGCAGGCAAAATGCAGTCAGAAAGAGAAATTCGATATTTACTGTCACATTGTATTTGCCCACAGTGAGTACGCGAAGGAGGAGCCGGAGGATTTTGCAACATTCCTTTATCAGGCGAATGGAAAGCGAAAGAACTTAAATTCTCTGCGCGCTGCTCTGATCGGTCACTATGGAAAAGACAAGGGCATGAAATATTATTCTCTGTTTCGGTCACACATTAAGATTATGAATCGTATGTAGTAAAGGAGAGAATGGTCAGCAGAAGGGGCGGTACATGAATTTTTCGTGTGCCGGTCTCTTTTTTATGCTATAATATAGGAGAAAAGTATTATATGTGAAAAGGAGCACGGTGCATGGGTCAGGATACGTCATATTTAAACAGTTTGAAATATCTGAAAAACTATATGGAAGCAATCCCGATGAACATATTTTTTAAAGACAAAGAATGTAGATATGTCTATGCAAGCGAAATCTGTGAGAAGCTGAATAGTCAGGGGGAGGAATGGTCGATTATCGGCAAGACAGAGTTTGAAGTGCAGAGACTGCCGGAGCTTGCCAAGGCGTATTATGAGGATGATTTAAAAATATTGAGCACCGGAGAGCCAAACAGCTATGTCAGTGCATTTCCGGGGAAAGATGGCACGAGTTATTATGAAATTTCAAAAGCACCTGTCCGGAATGATGATGGAGAGATTGTCGGCATCTCAGGCGTTGTGATCGATGTGACGGAAAAAGTAGAACTTCAGCGGCAGATGCAGGAATTTTATCTGACCGATCCGGTGACAAAGCTTTATAACCGGAAATATTTAGAAACATGGCTGGAAAATGGCGCACCGCAGTTTCCGTTGACGCTGATCGTGTGCGACTGCAATTTTTTGAAAAAGGTCAATGACACATATGGACATGAGAGTGGCGACGAGCTGTTAGCAGAGGCAGGAAACCTGTTCCGGGAGAATCTTTCGGAAACCTGTATCCCGATCAGAGAGGGCGGGGATGAATTTCTGATACTGTGTAATGGAACAGAGGAAGCGCAGGCCGAGGCAATTATTCACAGATTGCTTGAGAATGCGAAGAAGCGGTTTGTAAAGGATGTCGTATTGAGCATTGCATATGGTGCCTGCACAATGCAGGAGTCAGAGTACGATTTTGAGAAAGGGCATGACATTGCAGATAAAAAAATGTATGAGATGAAAGCGGAGATGAAGCGATAATTCATAAAGAATAAAAATTTTTGACACAAAAATGCAAAAAATATGAAATTGTGTATTGACAAGACGCAATTCATAGTGTATATTAGTACAGGTGTTGAGGCAACTCACACAGATGCTGATGTGGCTCAGTCGGTAGAGCGTCGCCTTGGTAAGGCGGAGGTCACGGGTTCGATTCC
>CAVCFM010000263.1:0-4892 GCA_963601305.1 bacterium
AAGTTGATTGAACCGCCGTGTACCGAACGGTACGCACGGTGGTGTGAGAGGTCGGCTAATCAATTAATGATTAGCCTCCTACTCGATTACAAATTCATCTGATTGCGCTGGTCTGTCATATACTCTTCCATGTAGCGGTGAAGGTTGCGATGTTCCTCCATCTCCAGCTCGGAGTCCTGGGCAAGCAGCGCTGCCACCGCCTCCGACGCCTGTTTCAGCACATGTGCATCCTGATAGATATCTCCCAGTGCAAACTGTAACTCACCGGACTGACGGATGCCAAAGAAATCTCCAGGTCCTCTTAATTTTAAGTCCTCACTTGCAATCTCAAATCCATCGTTGGAGCGGTTCAAAATAGAAAGCCGCCGCTCTGCCGTCTTGCTGTCGGAAGCGTTTACCATAATACAGTAGGACTGCGCATCTCCTCGCCCCACACGTCCGCGAAGCTGATGCAGCTGCGCCAGTCCGAAGCGCTCCGCATTTTCAATCATCATCACAGTAGCGTTCGGGACATTGACGCCGACCTCAACAACTGTCGTGGACACTAACACCTGTACCTCATTTTTCATAAAGGCTTCCATGACACTGTTTTTTATGGCAGGCTTCATCTGTCCGTGCAGCAGTCCAAGCTTAACTTCCTCCGGGAAAATTTCCCGCAGTTTTTTCACATAATCGGTCACATTCTCCGTATCCATGTTCTCGACTTCCTCGACAAGCGGACAGATCACATACGCCTGATGCCCGTTTTTTATCTCATTTAAAATAAAATCATAGGCCTTCGGGCGGTAACTGGTGTTGACCACACAGTTTTTTATCGGAAGGCGCTTTGCCGGGACCTCATCCACCACCGAAATATCCAGATCCCCGTACAAAATAATCGCCAAGGTACGCGGGATCGGCGTGGCACTCATGACAAGAATGTGCGGATGACATCCTTTTTCTGCCAGCGTCTCCCGCTGCCTCACACCAAACCGGTGCTGCTCGTCTGTGATGACTAACGCCAGGTTATCATAGAGCGCTTTTTCCTGGATCAGCGCGTGTGTTCCCACGATCATCGCATTCGGATAAAGCTGTAGTGCCTCATATGCCATACGCTTCTGTTTTGCCGTCATAGAGCCAGTCAGAAGCACCACCGGTATCTTTAATCCAAATTGTTCCACCAGCTTCTGGAACGTCTCATAATGCTGTCTGGCAAGCACCTCCGTCGGAACCATGATCGCCGACTGATAATCATTGTGCGCCGCGTCCGCCATGGCAAGAAACGCGATGATGGTCTTACCGGACCCCACATCTCCCTGCACCAGACGCTGCATCACATACGCGCCCCGCATATCACGCCGCACATCGCCAAGCGCGCGAAGCTGTGCGCCGGTGAGCTCATAGGGCAGTCTGGCGATCAGATCATCCACAAAACCGTCGTCCTGCCACTCAAAATGATTCTCCTCTTTCACGCGTTTTTCCTTGTGGTACTGCATGTTCAGGATAAAAAGGAAAAATTCGTCGAACACCAGACGCTTTCTCGCCTCGATCAGCGTGTCCATATCATCCGGAAAATGGATCTGCTTCATGGCATAATTGTATTCGCAGAGCCCATAGGTTCTGCGGATTTCCGTCGGAAGATAATCCCAGAACAGGTTGTCCTCCTGCACAGCGGCACGCACCGCCTTTGTGATCTGGTTGTTTGAGATTCCCCCGGTAAGTCCATACACCGGGAGAAACGCCCCTTCCATCTGTGAATACTGCTCCATGGAATAGATGACCGGCTGTTCCATCACCAGCCTGTTATTTTTTTTACTGGTTTTCCCATAAAAAATATAGGTGCTGCCGGGCTTTAGCTGATTTTTCACATAGGGCATCCGAAACCAGACCAGTTCCATATCCACCCCCGCCGTGCCAATCTTCGCCACGGTGATCAGCATGCTGCGGGTCTTTTTTACGACCGGCTGCGTCAAAATCCGCCCAATGACTGCCGCCGTCTCATCTGCAGCCACCTCCGTCACCTGCTTTGCCTCGGGGAACTGTACATAAGTCCGGGGATAATGAAGGAGTATATCACCTACGGTGTATACTCCTAATTTGTGAAACAATTGTTCTGTTTTCGCGCCAATTCCCTTAATCTCCGTTATGGATGAATCGCGGTTCATATCTGCACTCCTTACTCAACTGAAATCACATAGTAATAGATTGGCTGTCCGCCATAGTGCACTTCCACTTCCACGTCCGGATAATTTGCTAAAATCTGCTCCTCGATGGCTGATGCGTTCTCTTCCTTCATGTCCTCGCCGTAGTAAATGCTGACAATCGCAGAATCCTCATCAATCAGCTGTCCAACCATATCGAGAACCGTAGCCTCCAGATCCCTGCCAACTGAGAGAATACCGGAATCCCCGATACCCATATAGTCGTCCTGCTTGATCTCCTTGTCGTCGATCACGGTATCACGCACTGCGTAAGTCACCTGTCCCGTCTTAACAAGACCGATCTCTTCCTTCATGCGCTCCTCATTCTCCGCCGGTGTGCTGTCTGGAATATAATTGATCAATGCTGTGATTCCCTGCGGAACTGTCTTGGTCGGGATTACGATAATCTCCTTGTCTTCCACTAAGGATGCCGCCTGATTGGCTGCCAGCACGATGTTTTTATTGTTCGGAAGAATAAAAATCGTCTTGGCGTTGACCTTTTCGATGGCATTTAACATATCTTCGGTGCTCGGGTTCATGGTCTGACCGCCCTCGATGATATAATCCACTCCAAGACCGGTAAAGATCTCGTTGATGCCTTCGCCGATGCTGACAGAGATAAAGCCCATCTCCTTTGGCGGCTGTGCCTCTGCCTCCGGTGCTGCCTTTGCCTCGCCGATATTTCCTGCCTGCATCTCTTTTTCCTTGAGGGCAGAAATCTTCTCGTCGCGCTCTAACTTCATATTCTCGATGATAATGGTGGTAAGGCTTCCGTAAGTCAGACCACGCTGCATTGCAAGACCCGGATCGTTGGTATGTACATGTACCTTAACAATCTCGTCGTCAGCAACCACTACAATGGAATCACCGATAGACTCTAAATATTCTTTGAATTCATTCTCCTGTCTGGTGGTGATCGGCTTCTCAAGCATGATCAAAAACTGTGTACAGTAAGCAAACTTAATCTCCTGCGCTGCCTGTGCATCCAGGTTATAACCGGTGCTCTCTGTGGCTGCATTGCTGCCGCCTGCCGGAATGACTACCTCATAGTCGATCTCCTTGCCCATCAGGGAATCCAAGGCACCCTTCATCACCTGCATCAGTCCCTGTCCGCCGGAATCCACAACACCTGCCTGTTTTAAGACTGGAAGCATATCCGGAGTCTTGCTTAAGACATGGTCTCCCTCTTTGATGACTTCCTCACAGAATGTGAGCAGATCCTCTGTCTCATCGGCAAGCTCTAAGGCACGGTCAGCCATACCTTTTGCAACGGTAAGGATTGTTCCCTCCTTCGGCTTCATAACTGCCTTGTATGCAGTCTCAACCGCTTTCTGGAACGCATCTGACAATACCTGTACATCAATCTCATCATACTCAGCGATCACCTTGGTAAATCCACGGAATAACTGGGATAAGATAACACCGGAGTTACCGCGTGCTCCTCGCAGGGAACCGGAAGAGATTGCTTTTGCCAACGCTGCCATATCCGGGGAATTAAGTGCACTGACTTCCTTTGCCGCTGACATGATTGTCATCGACATATTCGTTCCCGTATCGCCATCCGGAACCGGGAATACGTTCAGCTCATTGATCCATTCTTTCTTTGCCTCTAAATTCTTGGCACCAGCCAAAAAAGCCTTGGCAAGAGCCTCAGCATTTATCGTAGTGATTTCCACTGTTAAAATCCTCCTTAATCAATCACTCGTACGCCTTCAACGTAGATATTTATTTTGCCAATTTCCATTCCAGTAAATTCTTCCACTTTGTATTTTACTGTCTCGATCAGATTGTCAGAAACCGTGACGATGCTGACACCATAGGATACAATTACGTGAAAATCAATCGTAATTTTATTGTCTTCATCTATTGTCACATTTATACCATGTGTCAAATAGTCTTTTTTTAATAATTTAACCAGACCGTCCTTCATATTAACGGCTGCCATACCTACAATACCAAAACACTCTACTGCCACAGATCCTGCGTAGGTTGCAATTACCTCTGTGTCAATTGTAACTTTTCCCAACTGGGTTTCCATATGTCCATTCATAGAATAACGTCGCTCCTTTCAAAGCCATATTAACGCTAGTGTATTGCTATTATAACCATTTTTTTCACAAATTCATAGCCCTATTTTCTAAATTTAATATTTTTTTTAATTTTTACTTGCAATATATCTTTTAATCTGATAGAATATCAGTGTTGTGAGTCTGTAAGAGCTTTTCAGAAGTACAGACTTAGTGAAATGCAAGGAGGTGCAAAACTATGGCAAAATGTGCAGTTTGTGGAAAGGGCGCTCATTTCGGTAATAATGTCAGCCATTCTCATAGAAGATCAAATAGAATGTGGAAATCAAACATCAAGCGTGTGAACTGTAAAGTAAACGGAACACCTAAGAAATTATATGTATGTGCTTCCTGTTTGAAATCCGGTAAAGTTGAAAGAGCTTAGTAACTAACGATAGCATCTGTATCTGATACAGATGCTATTTTTTTGCCCTGTAGGAAATACAATTAGTTAATGAAAAAAACGCAGTGGTAATCTCAAATGCTTACCACTGCGTTCTCTCTATCCCATCGTTTTTACATTTCATCCCAGAGTCCCTGAATATATTTTCTTGCCGCCACTGCATTTTCCGGCACGGTGTCTTCCAGCGTCACATGCACATGCGGCTTACGCTCCTTGATAAAGCGGATGATCTGGGTGTAATCC
>CAVCFM010000264.1:0-3024 GCA_963601305.1 bacterium
CAAATGCACTGACCGGTCTCTCGGGCGGTCTTTTGGCACAGTACCAGAAGTCCTGTGATATCAATCTTGGAACCGGAATGGTCACCATCGCTCTGGCGAGTCTGATTATCGGTGAGACGATCATCGGCAAGGGCAGCATGTTAAGACGGATTGTGGGAGTCATCTTGGGAAGCTGTCTCTATCGCTTTATTGTGGCAATCGCGCTGCGTCTCTCGGTGCCGGCGGAGTGCTTAAAGCTGGTATCCGCGATCATCGTTGCGGTGGCGATCGCACTGCCATATCTGAAAAAACAGGCGACATTCCGCAGCCAGAAGCGTGCGGCAAAGGCGGAAAATCAGGCTTACATGCAGGAGCTAATGCATGAGACAAAGGGAAACGGAGGTGCATGTTAGATGGAATCCGAAAAAATGCTGATCATGAAAAATGTGAGCAAGACCTTTAATCCGGGGACGGTCAATGAGAAGTGCGCCTTAAACAATGTCAATCTGACCTTGAAAAAGGGAGATTTTGCCACGATCGTCGGAAGCAACGGCGCCGGAAAATCCACATTGTTCAATGCAATCACGGGAGCATTTTTTGTGGACCGGGGGTTGATCGTGTTAGGAGACGAGGACATTACATATGAACGGGAGCATGTGCGCAGCAAGGTCATCGGACATTTGTTCCAGGATCCGTTAAAGGGCACGGCGCCGCATATGACGATCGAGGAAAATATGGCGTTGGCATATCTGCGGACGACCACGTCAAAAAATGCATACTTCAGCCGCATACGACAGGCAGATAAAAAGAAATTCAAAGAGCAGCTTGCACTGTTAGATATGGGGCTGGAGGACCGTATGAAGCAGCCGGTGGGACTGCTTTCCGGCGGACAGCGCCAGGCGCTGACACTGCTTATGGCGACGATGGTGACACCGAAGATCCTTCTGCTCGATGAGCACACGGCAGCCCTTGACCCTGCCACGGCAGAGAAGGTGCTTGAGCTTACAAAACAGATCGTAAAAGAGCGCCAGATTACCTGTCTGATGGTAACCCACAATATGCATCAGGCGTTAGAACTCGGAAACCGTACACTGATGATGAATGCAGGTCAGATTGTTTTGGACGTGGAAGGCGAAGCGCGGGAAAAAATGACCGTGGAGGATCTGCTGTCACAATTTGCGGTAAAAGCCGGAGAGGCACTCGACAACGACCGGATTTTGTTGTCGAAGTAGAAATATCTGGCAGCGCAGAATAGTCGGCATAAATAATTTATATGGGAAAGTCGTTGAAAAGAAACGACTTTTCTTTTATTATAGAGAGAGTGACAAAAGTTTAAGGGGATATTTGAATTTTTTTAGGAGGAAAGTATGTATCCAATTGTAAAAAGAAAACAGCTGGCAGATAAGATTTATCTTATGGATGTCAAAGCGCCTCGTGTTGCACAGTATTGTGAACCGGGACAGTTTGTGATTGTGAAGATGGATGAGGAGGGAGAGCGTATCCCGCTTACCATCTGTGATTATGACAGGGAGGCAGGAACGATCACCATCGTGTTCCAGACCGTTGGTGCGTCCACAGAGCGCATGGTCTCTTTACAGGAAGGAGATGCGTTCCAGGATTTTGTCGGACCGCTGGGATGTCCGTCTGATCTGATCGATGAGGATATCGAGGAACTGAAGAAAAAGAAGATCCTGTTTGTGGCAGGCGGTGTCGGCACAGCACCGGTATATCCACAGGTAAAATGGCTTCATGAGCACGGCGTGGACTGTGATGTGATCATGGGTTCCCGCAGCAAAGATCTGCTGATCTTAGAGGATGAGATGCGCAAGGTGGCAACCAATCTTTACGTGACGACAGACGATGGCTCCTATGGATTCCACGGAACCGGAACAGCACAGTTACAGGCGCTTTACGATGAGGGTGTCCGCTATGACTACTGTGTTGCCATCGGACCGATGATCATGATGAAGTTTGTGTGCAAGCTGACAAAGGAATTAGAGATCCCGACCGTTGTATCCATGAATCCGATTATGGTGGACGGAACCGGTATGTGCGGTGCCTGTCGTCTTGTCGTAGGTGACGAGGTGAAGTTTGCCTGCGTGGACGGACCAGAGTTCGACGGACATCTGGTAGACTTTGATCAGGCGATGCGCAGACAGCAGCAGTACAAGACCGAAGAGGGCAGAGCCATGTTAAAGTTACAGGAGGGTGACACGCACCACGACGGCTGCGGACAGTGCAGCTAAGAGTACCTGGGATTATCATAATGGAGGATAGAATAATGGACGTAATGGTTAGAGTTCCGGTTCGTGAGCAGGAGCCACAGGTTCGTGCGGCGAATTTTGAGGAAGTATGTTTGGGATATAATGAAGAGGAAGCGATGGCAGAGGCATCACGCTGCCTGAACTGTAAAAATGCACAGTGCATGAAGGGATGTCCGGTTTCCATTAACATTCCGGGCTTTATCGCACAGGTGAAGGAAGGCAATTTTGAGGAGGCTTATCATATTATCAGCGAATCCTCCGCACTTCCGGCAGTCTGCGGACGTGTATGTCCACAGGAGACACAGTGTGAGGGCAAATGTATCCGCGGCATTAAAGGCGAGGCAGTTGCCATCGGTAAGCTGGAGCGTTTTGTGGCTGACTGGGCGAGAGAGCACGGAATCAAGCCGAAAAAAGCAGAGAAGTTAAATGGTCACAAGGTGGCAGTGATCGGTTCCGGTCCTGCAGGTCTGACCTGTGCCGGCGATCTGGCAAAATTAGGCTATGATGTCACCATTTTTGAGGCATTGCATGAGGCTGGCGGTGTGCTGGTATACGGAATTCCGGAATTCCGTCTGCCAAAGCAGAAAGTCGTTGCAGCCGAGGTCGAGAATGTCAAGGCATTAGGCGTTAAGATCGAGACAAACGTTGTCATCGGCAAATCTGTCACCATCGATGAACTGATGAAGGACGAGGGATTTGAGGCAGTATTTATCGGCTCCGGTGCCGGTCTTCCGAGATTTATGGGAATCCCGGGCGAGCAGGCGATGGGCGTGTTCTCTGC
>CAVCFM010000265.1:0-5957 GCA_963601305.1 bacterium
CTGTAGATAATACTTCGATAACACCATCACCGATCTCAATGATAGATACATCGAATGTACCACCACCAAGGTCGTATACCATGATCTTCTGCTCTTTTTCGTTGTCAAGACCGTAAGCTAATGCTGCTGCGGTCGGCTCGTTGATGATACGTTTTACATCAAGACCTGCGATCTTACCGGCATCTTTGGTTGCCTGACGCTGTGCATCATTGAAATATGCAGGTACTGTGATAACTGCCTCAGTTACCTTCTCACCTAAGTATCCCTCTGCATCTGCTTTTAACTTCTGAAGTACCATTGCAGAAATCTGCTGTGGGGAGTACTGTTTGTCATCAATTGCTACCTTGTAATCGGTACCCATATGTCTCTTGATGGAAGCGATGGTCTTCTCAGCGTTGGTAACTGCCTGACGCTTTGCCGGCTCACCGACTAATCTCTCACCTGTCTTTGTAAATGCTACGATAGACGGTGTTGTTCTTGCACCTTCCTGGTTTGCGATAACGGTAGGTTTTCCACCTTCCATAACTGCTACACAACTATTTGTCGTTCCTAAGTCAATACCAATAATTTTTCCCATGATTTTTTCCTCCATAAAAATATATATATCATTGATTGTTAGAAAAGCTTACTTACTGTACTACTGCCACCATACTGTGACGTACTACGGAATCCTTGTAGGTGTAACCCTTCTGTAACTCCTGGGCAACGGTACCGGATTCCAGTTCTTCGTTTTCCACCTGCATCACTGCATTGTGGAAATCCGGATTGAATTCTGTTCCCACTGCTTCGATCGGTTTTACTCCGATCGCGTCTAACTCTGTGAGCATCTGTTTGTAGACCTTATCCATACCGACAACAAACGCATCTTCCTTCGCCTCCTCCGGTACTGCCGCAAGACCTCTCTCGAAGTTATCGATGACCGGCAAAATCTTTTCTACGATACTCTTGGCACCCATATCGTACATCTGGGATTTCTCCTTTTCTGTACGCTTACGGAAGTTATCAAATTCTGCCATCTGTCTCTTTAAGCGGTCATTTAACTCTTCAATCTGCTCGTCTTTCTTGTCTTTTTTCTTCTTGAAGAATCCCTTTTTCTCAGTCTCTGTATCTTCTGTCTCAGCCTCAGAAGCGGTCTCTTCCTCGGAAGCTGCCTCCTCCTGATCCTCGCTTGTATCGCCTTCCTCGCCCTGCGGCTGCTCTGCCTCTTTGGCATCGTCCGCTGCGTCTGCCTCTAATTCCTCAAGTACTTCTTCTAAGATTTCTTCTTTTTCTGTTTTCTTATCTGACATCTATGAACCACCTTTCCATTGCTAACCTTTTGGTCTGTCCAATATTCCGTCTAAGGAATTCTTCAGTACCTTGAGGTTATCCATAACTTTCTCGTAATCCATACGCTTCGGTCCGACAATTCCGATCGTTCCGCGTACTCCCTCTCCTAATTCATAGGTTGCCGTCACTACACTGCAATCTTTCATGGTCTGGATCGGGCTTTCATTTCCTATATAAACCTGAATTCCTGTGTTGTCATCCTCTAACAGGTTTTCAGTTACAAGGCTTGCTAACTGGCGCTTTTCCTCAAACGTAGATATCAGCTCGCTGGCTTTCTCCGAATCCCGCAGCTCCGGGTACTTGAAGAAGTTCGTCGTTCCGCTGGTGTAAATGCGGATGTCATCATCCACACCCATCGTCTCTGCCAGGGTATCTAACACATTGCTGATAATGTCACTGTGAATTCCTGCCTGCTCTTTTAACTTGGAGATGGTTGCAAGATTAATCTCTTCCAATGCCAGTCCATTGAGATTGGAATTCAACAGAATGTTAAGCTTTAACATCGTCTCATTGTCAATCGGTTCGGATACCGGAATGATTTTGTTCTTGACCAGGTTCCCTTCTGTGACGATCACCGCTAAAATCTGCTCATCATCCACATTCGAAAGCTGAATGAACTTTACTTTGTTGTGATGATAAGTCGGTGCTGTAACCATCGTAGCGTAATTGGTATTCGCTGCGAGAACCTTTGCCACCTGCTCTAGCACCTGCTCCATCTTCTCGGTATGCTCGATGACAAACTGCTTCATGTCATCGACTTCCCGGTTCTTCTCCTCCATCAGATGGTCCACATAAAAACGGTATCCCTTATCCGACGGAATCCGTCCTGCTGAAGTATGGGGCTGAACAATATATCCTAACTCTTCCAGATCCGCCATCTCATTGCGGATGGTTGCGGAACTTAAGTTGAGGTCTGTGTATTTCGATATGGTTCTTGACCCTACCGGCTCGCCTGTCTCTAAGTAATTGCGGATAATCGCATTCAATATAGTAGTTTTTCGTTCGTCTAATTCGTAATCATCCATGTTGCACGCTCCTGTTATTAAGAGTATATGCATTTACTTTTTATTTATTAGCACTCATTACGAAGGAGTGCTAATATCTATGTACTTAAGATAGCACCATCTTTTTTCTTTGTCAACAGGGAATATGAGAAAAAATGGGATTTTAGAATTTCTTAATAAAAAAGCCGGGGCATTCCGAAACCATTTGCTTTCAGAATAACTCGGCTCTTTTATTTTTTGTTATGATGAGTTTTTCTTATCTTTTTTATGATACCTTAATATCGTATAAACAATTGAAATAGCACATGCAATTTCAAAACATATAACAAATATCAATGGGCCATGGAGTGCTGGCGCTTTCAAATAACGGATCAAAAGCGCAATCCCCAGGACTAAAAAACCAATACACTTAACAATTACTTTATTCATACTATTCCCTGCATGCTTTTTCAAAATCTTCTTCAATCTCCCTAAACACGGCAATAATTCTCGGGTCAAAGGCTTTTCCCTCATCTTCCAGAATAATCTGCACCGCTTTTTCATGTGAGAACGGTTCTTTGTAGCTCCGCTTGCTCGTCAATGCATCGTACACATCTGCCACAGACAAAATCCGTGCGCCAAGGGGTATCGCCTCGCCGGATAGCCCCTCCGGGTAGCCGGTTCCGTTCCATTTTTCATGATGATAGTATGCCAGATCTCTGGCATCATCCAGAAAACTTGCCTCACCCAATGCCCGGATGGCATTGTCAAGCGCCTTGCCTCCCAGCTTTGTGTGCTGGCGCATATATTCCATCTCCTGATCACTTAGCTTGGCATCCTTTAATAAGGTAGCATCTGCAATGCCGACCTTGCCAATGTCATGGAGTAAAGCTCCCCGCTTGACGCGCTTGATGTAATCCTCCGTGATGATCTCCGGGAATGTACCTCGCGCATAAAGCGCATCCAACAGTATCTCAAAATACCGGGCGGTCCGCTTTGCGTGGCCGCCAGTCTGCCCGTCTCTCGTCTCCTGCAGATCGGAAAGGCTTGCAACCAACGCTTCTTCCACCCGCTCAATCTGTTCGGTCTTCTCTCTTATGATTTCCTGCAGATTGGTACGATACCGGTACAAGTCAATGTGGGTGCGTATGCGGGAACGCATAATTTCTATCTCAAATGGCTTATGGATATAATCCACGGCTCCCAACCGAAGTCCCTCGACCTCGTCAGCATTTTCCATGTCCGCGGTAAGAAAAATAACCGGTACACTCTTCACCTGCGGCATCTGCTTGATGGCGCGTATGGTCTCAAACCCATCCATATCCGGCATCTTGACATCCAAAAGGATCAGGTCCGGCACATGCCCTTCCAGATACCGCAGCGCAAGCGCCCCGGAATTGCATACCACAATCTGATATTCATTCTCAAGGGCTGCCTTTGCCATTCTCAGATTCATTCCACTGTCATCCACGATTAAGATTGTTTCCATATGATCCACTTCCTGATTACATCCGGCATGCACCATTACTCATAGCGCAGTGCGTCGATAACTTCCATCTTAGATGCCTTATTCGCCGGATAATATCCGAAGAATACTCCGGTCAGCATCGAGAAGAACAGGGACAGCATGATTGCCTTTGCAGACGGATGCACGGATAAGATAATGTAGCTGGAATATTCCGAATACATATTCTGGATAACTGCCCCCGCTACGGTTCCAAGCAGTGCACCAACACCTACTCCCAGTAATATTCCTATTATACCACCAATCAGGCATAATACAATCGCTTCTATGACAAACTGCATCCGGATGGTGCGGCGCTTGGCTCCTAAAGCCATACGCACACCGATTTCTCTGGTACGCTCTGTGATGGACACCAGCATGATGTTCATCACACCGACACCTCCTACGATAAGGGAGATTGCCGCAATACCGGAAACCGCTACCGTAATCACATTCAGCACGGTATTGATCATACCCATGCTCGACTGCATATTATAGGTAGAAACGTGGAAATTCTGATTATCTGCATATACTTCATCAAAGTAATTCTGGATATCTGTGGTTGCCTGCTCGACATCTGCAAGAGGCGTCAGCAGCATGTTAAAGTACTCATATCCATCGTAATCTTCTCCCTGCAGCTTATTTGCCGTCTGGATCGGTATCATCATGGTCGTGGTACGGTCTTTCTCCGGCACCGATGTGTCCACCTTTCCAAACAACGCCTGATTGTATTTGTAGACACCAACCACCGTGAAATCCGAGATGCCGCCATCGGAAAGGCTAACAGACACGGTCTGTCCAATGGGATCTGCACCGTTAAAATAGCTTTGGGCCATCGTATCCGCGATCACGCAGACCCGCTTTTTTCCCTGACCATCTGCTTTCGTCAAGCTCCGTCCTGCATACATCTCCAGCTTGATATAGCTTATATATTCCGGTGTGATTCCCTGCACCGTCACATTGGCATAATTATCGGCATCCTTATCATCCTTAATCTGTCCGGAACCCAGGTAATTCTGTGCTGCGATGCCGGTGATCTCATCCGGATAGGTCTCCACCAGCTCGTCAACCATTTCCTGGCTAATGTAATCGCTCTCCTTCATGTCCGGATAAGTCCAGGTATCCCAGTCTGCATCATCCTCCGGATATCTGGCATCCACCTGTACCTGCACCGTATTGCCGCCAAGTGAGTTCATCGTAGCCGTCAGTGTGCTCTGAATGGAACCACCGATCGTCGTGATGATGATCACGGAACTGATTCCTATGATAATACCAAGCATCGTGAGCAATGCACGCATTTTATTGCTGCGGATGCTCGCGAATGCTTCCTTAATATTCTCCCAAAACATTAGCGCTCACCTCCATTGTCCGCTACAATCTCTCCGTCAAGCAGTGTCACGATACGCTGCGTCTCAGAGGCAAGCTCCTGGGAATGGGTGATCAGTACGATCGTCTTGCCCTGTTCCTCGTGAAGCTTATGGAATAAGTCCATGACCATGTGTCCGGTCTTGGAGTCCAGCGCACCGGTCGGTTCATCCGCCAGAATGATCGCCGGGTCATTCATCATTGCTCTGGCAATTGCCACACGCTGTTTCTGTCCACCGGAAAGCTCGTTCGGTCTGTGCATCGCACGCTCTTCCATCCCGACCATCTTAAGCATCTCCATCGCGCGGTCTCTGCCGTCTTTTACCTTGTGCTCGCTGTACATGAGCGGCACCATAACATTTTTTACCGCATTCGCTCTTGGAAGAAGGTTGAAGTTCTGGAACACAAAGCCGATCCGCTGATTGCGGACTGCGCTTCGCACCTCGTCCGTCATACGGTTCACATCATATCCTTCCAGATAATAGTCCCCGGCAGTCTGCCGGTCCAGCACACCAATGATATTCATCAATGTACTTTTACCGGAACCGGATTCACCGACGATGGAAACGAACTCTCCCTTGTTCACCGAAAGGCTGATACCGTGAAGTATCTCTAACTCGTTCGGTTTTCCTACATAATATGTCTTAACAATATTTTCCATTCGGATTACTGGTTCACTCACTACTCGCTGACCTCCGCCTCTGTTGTACCCTGATTCTCACCTGTGCTGCTGCCGTCCATCGCCTGCTCGGAATACATCTGCTCCGGTGTAAAGT
>CAVCFM010000266.1:0-1416 GCA_963601305.1 bacterium
GTTTCCGGTGATTTTGGGAGGGGGAGTCGGATTTCTTGGCGTTGCCAATGTCCTTTCCTTTTTTCTGGAAAAATATCCGGCACCGTCGGTCTGCCTGTTTGTGGGATTGATCGGAGGCATGCTGCCGTCGCTGCTTCGGGAAGCGGGCGAGCAGGGACGTGAAAAAAATGATTACCTGTCCATGAGCATTGCAATGGTGGTTGTGTTTGTGCTGCTGATGTGGCTTAAAATTTTTTCGATAAACATCAGACCGGGATTTGCGTGGTATGTATTCTGTGGTTTTTGTCTGGCATTAAGCGTCATCGCACCGGGCATGAGCTTTTCGACACTACTGATGCCCCTTGGGCTGTACGAACCGTTTGTATCGGGCATCGGACACATGAATATGTCCGTGCTGCTGCCCGGAGGGATCGGTGGACTTGCGACGGTCATCCTGCTGTCAAAAGCAGTGAACGAGCTTTTTAGCAGGCATTATTCCATCGCATTCCATGCGATCGTCGGAATCGTCATCGCGGCGACGGTCATGATCATTCCGTTCGAGAGCTTTCTGGTATCATTCGGCGGATTTGCGGGAAATGTCATCTGCCTCGCCGTGGGACTTTGGGCTTCTTTCAGATTAGACAGATTTAATCAGAAATTTGTTGTATAATATAGAAGATACGAAAGAATACATACCAGGAGACACAGATGACTTACGATTTTACAGAGGGAAACATCACCAGAAAACTACTTCTTTTTTCCGTGCCGCTCATCATCGGAAACATGCTGCAGCAGCTTTATAACATTGCAGATACGGCAATCGTGGGCAGGTATCTGGGAGAGCAGGCATTAGCGGCGGTGGGAACGGCATATTCGCTGATGACATTTTTAACCTCTGTTTTTATCGGACTGTGCATGGGCAGCGGCGCTTATTTTTCCATGCAGTACGGAAAACGGGATATGGAGCGGTTAAAAACGTCCGTATTCGTAGCGTTTGTGACAATCGGGCTTCTGACGCTTGCGGTTAATATCTTTGTCTTTCTGGCGATGAACCCGATTATGCGTTTCCTGCGGATACCGGAGAACGTGTGGCAGGATTTCAAAGCGTATATTTCTGTGATACTGCTTGGAATGATGGCGGTATTTCTCTACAATTTTTTTGCAAATCTGCTGCGTGCACTGGGCAATTCCGTGGTGCCGCTGATTTTTCTTGGAATCTCATCGGTGCTCAATGTGGCACTGGATATCTGTTTTATTCTGGTCTTAAAGCAGGGGGTGGCGGGAGCTGCTGTGGCGACGGTCATCTCACAGTATTTCTCGGCAGTAGGTATGGTACTCTACTATCTGAAATGCTGTCGCAAGCTGCGCCCCGGACGCAGGCAGATGCATTTTGACCGGGATATCCTGCGGGAAATCTCTTCCCTGTCGGTCTTAACC
>CAVCFM010000266.1:1426-7078 GCA_963601305.1 bacterium
GCGCACAGCAGTCGATCATGAATTTTGGAATCCTGATGGTGCAGGGGCTGGTCAACAGTTTCGGCACCACCGTGATGGCGGCGTTTACCACCGCAGTCAAAATCGATGCGTTTGCCTATGCGCCGGTGCAGGACTTCGGCAATGCATTTTCCACGTTCGTGGCACAGAACCACGGCGCAGAGAAGAAAGAGCGGATCGGCAGGGGCATACGGTCTGCCGGAACGCTGGCAGCAGTTTTCTGTGCCTGCATCAGTGTCGTGGTATTTGCCGGTGCGCCGAAACTGATGGAGTTATTTATCTCCCCGGATGAGACGGAGGTTATCCGTATCGGGGTGGAATATTTAAGAATTGAGGGCGCCTGCTACGTGGGCATTGGCATCTTATTTTTGCTGTACGGCCTTTACCGCGGGATCAACCGACCGGCGATATCGGTGGTGCTGACGGTTATTTCCCTTGGCACAAGGGTCGTGCTCGCCTATGTGCTCGCTGCGGTGCCTTCTATCGGAGTGACAGGGATCTGGCTTGCCATTCCCATCGGCTGGCTGCTGGCGGATGTCACCGGGATCGTGTACTGGTTTTTACAAAAAGAAAAATAGGGATAGTAATCCTTCTAAGATGATGTATAATGTCGATAGACTCTCACTAGTGAGAAAAATTATCGATAAGAAGGATTATACAAATGACATTAAAGGAACTAGAGATAGGAAGATCAGCCAGAATTGTAGCGATTGGCGGGGAGGGGGCACTGCGTCAGCATTTTCTGGATATGGGACTTATCCCGGAGGCAACCGTGACAATGGTAAAATATGCGCCGATGGGAGACCCGGTGGAGCTGCGGATCCACGGGTATGAGCTGACACTGCGCTTAGCCGATGCCGAAAAAATAGAGGTGACGGAGATTACCGACCGCGAGGCGGAGAAAAAGGCAGAGCACGGGAAAAAACAGATCCCGCATCCGGGCTTGGGCGAGGGTGGCAAGTACCACACAAAGGCGACGGAACATCCGCTTCCGGCAAGCGTCAAGCTGACATTTGCGCTGGCGGGCAATCAGAACTGTGGCAAGACGACATTGTTTAACCGGCTGACCGGTTCCAATCAGCACGTCGGCAACTTCCCGGGCGTGACGGTGGACCGCAAGGACGGTGTGATCAAAGAGCACGAGAATACATTAATCACCGACTTGCCGGGCATCTATTCCATGTCCCCGTACAGCAGCGAGGAGATCGTTACCAGGGAGTTTATCCTGCGGGAAAAACCGAAGGGAATCATCAATATCGTGGATGCGTCGAATATCGAGCGCAATCTGTATCTGACGATGCAGCTGATGGAGCTCAACATCCCGATGGTGGTCGCTTTAAATATGATGGATGAGGTGCGGGAAAACGGCGGTTCCATTCTCATCAACGAGATGGAGCAGATGCTTGGAATTCCGGTGGTTCCGATTTCTGCTGCCAAGAATGAAGGAATTGAGGAACTGGTGGACCACGCGCTCCATGTGGCAAAATATCAGGAAAAACCGGACGAGATTGATTTCTGTGGTGCCGAGGATGAGCGCAGCGCGGTGCACCGCTGCATCCATGGGATCATGCATCTGATCGAAGACCATGCCACAAAAGCAGGAATACCGGTGCGCTTTGCGGCGTCGAAGCTGGCAGAGGGAGACGCGCAGATCCTTGAAAAGTTACAGTTAGATGCCAACGAGCAGGATATGATCGAGCACATTATCTGCCAGATGGAAAAAGAGCGCGGACTCGACCGGGCAGCGGCGATCGCGGACATGCGCTTCCACTATATCCAGAAGATCTGTGATGAGACGGTGGTAAAGCCCAAGGAGAGTAAGGAACATGCGAGAAGCCGCAAAATAGACCGTTTCCTGACCGGAAAATATACGGCAATCCCTGCATTTATCGGTATCATGGCACTGGTGTTCTGGCTAACATTTGATGTGATAGGCGCGGGACTTTCGGATCTGCTAGATATGGGAATTGTACAGCTTACGGCATGGACGCAGACAGCGCTTGCGGCTGCCAATGTAAACGAGACCTTGCAGTCGTTGATCATCGACGGAATATTTAACGGTGTCGGAAGTGTGCTCAGCTTTTTACCGGTCATTGTCACACTGTTTTTCTTTTTGTCCATGTTAGAGGACAGCGGTTACATGGCGCGCGTCGCTTTTTTTATGGACAAATTGCTGCGTCGCATCGGACTGTCCGGGCGCAGTATCGTTCCGATGTTGATCGGCTTCGGCTGTACCGTCCCAGGTGTTATGGCAAGCCGGACGCTCTCCTCCGAGCGTGACCGCAAGATGACGATCTTGCTGACGCCGTTTATGAGCTGTTCCGCAAAACTGCAGATCTATGCCTTTTTTACAGCGGCGTTTTTCCCGGAACACGGCGCGCTTGTGATGTGCGGCCTTTATTTCTTTGGCATCTTAGTGGGAATTCTGGCGGCGCTTGTGATGAAGGGAAGTATTTTTAAGGGCGAGCCGGTGCCGTTTGTCATGGAGCTGCCGAACTACCGGATGCCGGGCATGAAAAATGTGTTACAGCTTCTCTGGGAAAAAGCGAAAGACTTTTTACAGCGGGCATTTTCCGTTATCTTTCTGGCGACCATCATTATCTGGGTATTGCAGACATTTGATACACATTTTAACATGGTGACGAATCCGCAGAACAGTATCCTTGCGATGGTGGCAGGCGTGATAGCTCCGGTTTTTGCACCGTTGGGTTTCGGAGACTGGCGGATATCCACAGCGCTGATCACCGGATTTATGGCAAAGGAGAGCGTGGTCTCCACACTGTCAGTGCTGATGCCATCAGAGGATGTGCTGTTTACCGTGCTGACACCGCTCAATGCGGCATCGCTGCTGGTATTCTGCCTGCTCTATACGCCGTGTGTGGCAGCGGTGGCATCCATTCGGAGAGAACTTGGCGGAAAATGGGCGGCGGCAGTCGTCGTCGGACAGTGCGTGATCGCATGGCTGCTTGCGTTTCTGGTACATCTGATTGGCGGATGTTTCCTGTAGGGCGCGTATAAAATTGCCAATCCGGCAGATACTCTATCCTATGAGTCATGGATAGGAGTGTAGATGTCATGGAGTCCATTTGGAGCAAAACAGTAAACAAACCCAGACGCCGGGAAGAACCGTTACCCACAGAGGCAGAGGTTGTGGTGATCGGAGCCGGTATGGCGGGATTACTCACCGCCTATTATCTGCAGAGACAGGGCAGGCAGGTGATCGTCCTTGAGGCGCTTGAAATCGGCAGCGGGCAGACGAAAAATACAACCGCGAAGATCACGAGCCAGCACGGCATGATTTACCACAGGCTGACAGAGGAGTTCGGGGAAGAGCGGGCGAGACTGTATGCGCAGGCGAACGAGCAGGCGATTGATGCCTATGAGGAACTGATCGACCGCGAACAGTTCGCGTGCCATTTCAGGCGGACAGACGCATGTCTGTACTCCGCTGTCTCTGGAAAGGAATTGGAGCAGGAAGTGTTTGCGGCGCGGAGTCTGGGGATCCCGGCACAGTACAGAGAGCAGACGAATCTGCCGTTTCTGGTACAGGGAGCCGTCTGTGTTCCGAACCAGGCCAAGTTTCATCCGCTGGAATTTTTGCAGCAGCTTGCGGGAGAACTGCATGTCTATGAACACACGAATGTCTTGCGGGTGAGAGGGCACCGGGTGATCACCGATCATGGAAAGATTGCCGCAGAGCACATCGTGTTTGCCACGCATTATCCGTTTCCGATCCTGCCGGGATTTTATTTTGCAAGACAGCATCAGGAGCGCAGTTATGTGCTGGCGCTTGCCGGGGTTCCCAGGTGGGAGGGCATGTATTACGGCGTGGACGAGGACGGGCTTTCCTTCCGGTGGTACGAGGATATCCTGCTTGTGGGCGGTGGCGGCCACCGCACGGGCGAGCTGATCGAGGAGCTGCCTGCGGATATGCCGGTGGTAAAACATATGCCGGGAAGATGCGGCTATTCGAAACTGCGGGAACAGGTAAGATCGCTCTTCCCTGAGGCAACGGAGGTTGCATCCTGGTCGGCGCAGGACTGTATGACCCACGATGGCTTGCCCTTTATCGGAAAATACTCCTGCCTGCGCCCCTACTGGTATGTGGCGACGGGATTTGGAAAATGGGGGATGACAGGGTCGATGCTTGCGGCGCAGATCATCAGTGACCGCATCTGTGGGATCCCCAATCCCTATGCAAAGCTGTTTTCCCCGCAGAGGCTTCATGTGATGGCGGGCTGGAAGGAGTTTAAACATGACATAAAAATCAGTGTGAAGGGACTCATCCACGGACATTTCCGCAAGGCAACGGTAAAATGCCCGCATATGGGGTGCGAGCTGGAATGGAACCCGGAGGAGAAAACCTGGGATTGTCCCTGTCATGGTTCCAGATTTGACGGAGATGGAAAGTTGATCGATAATCCGGCACAGACCGGGATCGGAGAAAAATAGGAAAGGGAGGCACGCGGCGGCAGAGGCACGCTGTTGCGTGCCTCCTGTTTCATTGACAACATACTGCCTGGGATTGTTTACTGTGCTACCATGGTGGCTTGCGCCGGGTGGCTAATCGTAGTAATCTATTGCCAGACAATATGCAATTGCAAAACGATATGAATGTAGCAATTTTGCATGCAATTTATACAATTTAAACTATAGCATATTGCATAATATTTTTAAAAACATGTAGATATCCTGTGCATTCCACGCAATGTGTTCCACAGAACATCTGTGACGCCGTGAGAAATTCCCGGACGGATTTTTGCATTTGAAGACTGTGCTCTTTTAGGCGTTCGACAATCCGACGCGGTTGTCCGTCGGGAGGCGACATGCTTCACAGACTTTTTAGTGTTATCTAGGCGGGCAATTTTGCAAAGTGGCGATTAAAACGCTGCTCCCAGAACTCGCAATCAACGCTACAAATGAATTAAAGCAGTGGGCTCAAACAACTGTCCGCAGCGTTACCTTTTACAAAATTGTCCGCCAAGAAACACACAAAAGGTCCGCGAAAAAGCCTGTCGCACTCTCCGGCGAACACTCCGCTAGGTTTGCTCGAACCTCTAAAAGACATCAGTCCATCGTAAAATGCCAAAATTTGTCCGTTGGAATTTCCGCGGTGGAGCAGTCAGTTCAGTGAAACATGTTGCGTGGAAGCACAGAACATATACAGTATTTTACATAAAAATATTATGCATAAATGCAGATGATTTAAGTTGTATAAATTGCATGTAATATTTAACATAATCATTCGTTTTGCAATTACATATTTTGGGATAAGTAATAAGGAAAGGACGGGATGCAATGAAGGAATTATTATACGGAATTGTGGAATACATAGCGAAGATCCACAGCTACATTCTGGGATTGAACGATGCCTATGAGTACAATTTTAATGATAAACAGCGGCATTTTCTGGTGATCGGAGTGCTTGGCATGGCAATGATCTTTGTGATATACCCATTTTTTAAATGGCTCGCAAAGAACAATCATGTGATGGTCATCACGTGGATCTACGTGTTTACGCTGATTATTGTGATCACCTTTGCCATTGAGATCGGACAGAAAGTCACGAATACCGGAGCCATGGAATTTGCGGATATCGTGATGGGCGTGTTCGGATTTTTTGCCATGTTTGCG
>CAVCFM010000267.1:0-2058 GCA_963601305.1 bacterium
GATTTTGGAAGGAACCATCCAGGCATATTGCGAAAAAGGGCTGAAGTTTACCATGGACGATGTGGCGAAGGTGCTTGGCATGAGCAAAAAAACGATCTACACCGTTTTTCATGATAAGGAATCCCTGTTTTTGACGATGGTGGACTATATGTTTGACTCCATCAAAGAGAGCGAGCAGCGGGTGCTTGCCGATGACAATTTATCGACGATAGAGAAGCTGCGGCAGATGCTCGGCGTACTTCCGGATGGTTACAAGGATTTGGATTTCAGACAGCTGTATCTGTTAAAAGATAAATACCCGACGATCTATAAGCAGGTGGAGAAGCGCCTTGAGACGGGCTGGGAGACGACAATCGGTCTGATCGAACAGGGCATGGAAGAGGGTGTGATACGCAGGGTGCAGATCCCGATCGTAAAAATCATGCTGGAGGCATCCTTAGAGCAGTTTTTCCAGAGAGATATCCTGATACAGAATCAGATCGCCTACAAGGATGCATTACAGGAAGTCGTAGATATTTTGGTCGACGGGATCCAGACAAGATAGGAAGGGATGTATATGTCAGATAGAGTGTACTTGAATGATAACTGGAAATTCCAGGAAGTTTATACGGACGCGATGAAAAACTGGGAGTACGACGATACCGCGCTTCCTACCGTGCGCCTGCCGCATACGGTCTGTGAGACGCCGCTTCACTATTTTGATGAACACAGTTATCAGATGGAGAGCGGTTACCGCAGAGTGGTCAAGGTGCCGGAAGACTGGCGGGACAAGAGATTGCTTTTAACCGTCGACGGCGCGGCACATGCGTGTGAGGTATTCTGGAACGGCGAAAAAGTGGGCGAACACCATTGCGGATACACGGCATTTACGATGGATGTCACGGAAAAAGTCATCGTCGGTGACAAAAATATCCTGACCATCCGGGTGGACAGCAGAGAGAACTTAAACATCCCGCCCTTTGGCTTTGTGGTGGATTACATGACCTATGGCGGCCTTTACCGTGAGGTGTGGCTGGATGTAAAAGAAAAACACTATATCGCAGATGCCTTTGTGCACGGTGAGGTGCCAGGGGATCTGCAAAAAGAGGGAACGGAGGCAGCGCTTATCTCACAGATCACCCTGAATGAGAAGGTCGCAGATGCCATACTCCGCCAGAGCATAAGAAGACGCGGAGAGGAAGCATATGAACTGCTGGGCGAGCAGCCCATTTCCGGCGAGCGGGAGACGATGGCATTTTCTGCCAGAGATATCGCAGCAGACGGGACAGCCTCCGCGCTTGCAGACATAAAGCTCTGGGATATCGACGACCCGAATCTCTATGAGGTTAAGACGGAACTTCTCGTTGCGGGAGAGATCGTGGATGAGAAGGTGGTTACCACCGGGTTCCGCAGTGCAGTGTTTGCGGCAGATGGTTTTTACCTAAACGGCAGAAAGGTAAAGCTGCGGGGCTTAAACCGTCATCAGAGTTATCCGTATGTGGGTTATGCGATGCCGGAATCCATGCAGAAAAACGATGCGGATATCCTAAAATATGAGCTGGGCGTCAATGCTGTGCGAACCTCACATTATCCGCAGTCCCATTATTTTTTGGAGCGCTGCGATGAGATCGGTCTTTTAGTGTTTACGGAGATGCCGGGCTGGCAGCACATCGGGGATGAGGCGTGGAAAGAGCAGGCGGTCAAAAATGTCGGGGAGATGGTTACCCAGTACCGTAACCATACCTCCATCATTCTGTGGGGCGTGCGCATCAACGAATCGGGGGACGATGATGCATTTTATACAAAAACCAATGCACTGGCACATGAACTGGACTCCACCAGACCAACCGGAGGCGTGCGTGCGCATAAAAAGAGCAGCCTGCTTGAGGATGTGTATACCTATAATGATTTCGTTCATTCCGGCAAAAACCGGGGATGCGAGCCGAAAAAGAACGTCACTTCCGATATGACAAAACCGTATCTCATCAGCGAGTACAATGGTCACATGTATCCGACCAAATCCTTTGACTGGGAGGAACACCGGGTGGAGCATGCCTTGCGCCATGTGCGGGTATTGGA
>CAVCFM010000268.1:0-2077 GCA_963601305.1 bacterium
CCATGCGACGACGACCAATCTGGCGGAAATCCGCGAGTACGGCAAGAACACGAACCTGATAACGAGACGGTTGACGGCGCAGGAGTGGCAGGACGCATTGACGCTGATGAAGACGCATCAGATGATCGAGCTTCCGGGAGCCATCGGCAATCTTGAGGACAACACGCCGATTTATATCTACAGCACCGTCAATATCTTCTGTTCCGCCGCCGACATCAATGCGCTGGTGCAGAAATATCAGACGGAAGTGGATGAATTGATGAAAATGGATGAGGAGAGTAATTAAGTGAGTCAGGCAAAGAAGATCTTTACCAGAATGTGCCTCAACAACTGGGGCGGAATTAATCATAAAGTGCTGGAATTTCACGAGTATGTGAATCTGTTCAGCGGAAAAAGCGGTTCGGGAAAATCCACCGTGATGGATGCCATCCAGGTTATCTTATACGGAAGTTTTTCCCCGAGCTTTTTAAATAAGGCGGCGGACGATGCCAAAAACCGAAGAAGTGTCTTAAGCTATCTGCGCGGCGAGCAGAAGGACGGTTCTGCCAACCGTGCGGACTGCGATTTCTGTTCGGTGATCGCGTTAGAGATCGAGGATACCGGAACCCATATCACAACCTGCGTCGGAATTGCATTTGAAGTGCATAAAAACGATTCGGAGATCAAAAAGTTTGCGTATTTCAGTCATTCCGGGAAAATGCCGGAGCCGGGCTACATCACAGAGGAGGGCTACTGCTACTCCAACCAGGATATCCGCAAACTGATCAATGAGCGGGCACAGTCCATGGACAACCGTGGAAAAGGGGACGTCAACCGCATCTATGCCTCCAAAGAGGCATACCTTGGCACACTCTACGATGTGATATTGGGCTACATCGACCCGAACCGTTTTATCACCATGGAAAAGAGCGCCATTGCGTTAAAGATGACTAACGGTACCGGGCAGTTTATCCGTGATTATATGTTCCCGAAGAGCACGGCGGACACCATCGAGACCATCAGTGAGCAGCTGGATGCCTACCGCCAGATCAAGGAAAAAATCGAGGATATGCGCAAGCGTATCGAACTTCTGACTGAGATTAAGGAGTCCGGTCAGGAGCTGGTGCAGATACAGACCGATATCGTTCGTGCCGAGGCGATGATCCGCTGCATCGACATTGAGGATCTGAAGGCGAAAATCCAGGCTGCCGAGGAAGATAAAAAGCGCATCGAGGCGGAGCAGGAAGTGCTGCAAAAAGAAGCAGAGCAGCTGACGGAGGCGAGAGCCGAGGTAGAGCAGGAGCTGATCCGTGTCAGCGCCGATCTACAGGCGAGCGATCTTGGCAGCAAACAGCAGCAGTTAGACGAGTTAAACGCCAGAAGTCTCATGCTGACGGACAACAGCAGACAGTGGAGAAAAATCTTAGACGGATTGCGCAACAGGGAAGAGGATGAGGTTGTCACAGACTACGTCAGCAACCCGGTGTTAAATCTTATCGAGGCAGTGACAAAGGGCGATGTCACCGAGGAAAACTGTCAGGAACTCCACTTAAAGATTGAATCCGCCAAACAGGATATCGAGAACGAGTACGAAGATTACAGCGAGCAGAAGCGCGAGATCGGCAAAGAGTTAAAAGAAAAACAAAAGCTCGTGGACGATATGAAAAACAACCGCAAGCCGTATAGCGAGAATCTGCGCGCGGCGCGGACTGCCTTAGAGAGGAAGCTGAGCGATCGCTACGGACGGACTGTCAAAGTGCAGATTTTTGCAGATCTGTTTGACGTGTCAGACGAGGAGTGGAAAAATGCCATCGAGGGACGAATGGGCAGATTAAAGCTCTCTCTGATCACCGAGCCGGAATACGCCCACGATGCGGCTGTGATATTCCGCGATATGAAAAAGTTCGAGGAAGTCGACCTGATCAACTCCAAAGCCATTGCAGACAGCGAGCCGCGTGCGGCAGAGGGGGCGCTCTATGAGGCTGTGACGACAAAGGAGGCGTATGTGGATACCTGCCTAAAACGCTATCTGGGGCATATCGTAAAGTGCCGCTCGGTGGAAGAGTTAGAGCAGGTCCGAGACGGTGTGACACCGGAC
>CAVCFM010000269.1:0-4873 GCA_963601305.1 bacterium
GTGTGCATACTTCTCGGTCTCGGCAATTCTTGCCTGAGTCTTTCCGTGTGCTGCTAAGTACTCGCCAAATGTGTTTTTCAACTCTACTTTCTTGAAAGCAACTGATTTATTCGGGATGGTAACATCGTACTCGGTAAAGCATACAAATGTTACATGCTTTCTCTCGCCTCTCTCAAATCCGTCAAACTCGTCTGCACAGAAAGTTCTGGTGATCTCACGTGCACGGTCCGGGCGGAAGTTAAAGAAGATCACGCTGTCTTTATCCTTGATCGTAGCAACCGGTGTGCCGTTCTCTGTGATCGCAGTCGGTACAAAGAACTCATCGGTCACATCTTTTGCATAGGAAGCTTCCATGGCTGCGACTGCGCCCTCTACCTGCTCGCCTTCGCCCTTTGTCAGCACATCATATGCTTTCTGTACACGATCCCAGCGGTTATCACGATCCATCGCATAGTAACGTCCGGAAATGGATGCGATCTTTCCTACGCCAATCTCTGCCATTTTTGCCTCTAATGCCTCAATGAATCCCTTGCCGGATGTCGGTGCGGTATCACGTCCGTCTAAGAAGCAGTGAACGTAAACATTTTTTACACCCTCTCTCTTAGCAAGCTCTAACAAGCCGTAAAGATGTGTGATGTGGCTGTGTACACCACCGTCGGAAAGCAGTCCGAACAAATGTAAATCAGAACCTTCCTTTTTCACATTGGCAATGCCCTCTAACAGAGCCTCGTTCTTGAAGAAATCGCCGTCTTCGATTTCTTTTGTAATTCTGGTCAGTTCCTGATATACGATACGGCCGGCGCCCATATTTAAGTGTCCAACCTCGGAGTTACCCATCTGTCCGTCCGGAAGTCCGACAGCAAGTCCGCTCGCATAGCCTTTTACATATGGATAATCCTTCATCAGTCCGTCGATTACCGGTGTATTTGCCTGGGCAACTGCGTTGCCCTCTGTCTTGTCATTCAATCCGAATCCATCTAAAATCATAAGTACGGTAGGTTTTTTACTCATTTTTTATTCCTCTCTTTTCTATCTTCGATTGCCAACAATATCGATGGCATATCCCTCATTGTCCAACATTCCCGAACTTTTCTGTTCGATGTCCGCCGCGTCATAAAGGATATCGTCCGCGGGATAGTCCCCCGCTCTTTTATCATAGACATTCCCTTCGCCGTCAAATCCCACATCCTCGGAGATTCCGGCAAGGTAATGATAAAATTCGCTGATTTCTTCCGGCTCAGTCAAAAGCCTCGTCACCATATTTTTCTGTTCACAGGGCAATAACTGCAATGTCAGACCGCCCTCCCTGTCGATGACCACCTGTGCCACCGTCGTATATAGCGTTCCGTCTGAGAACCAGAAATTTCCAAGGCTGTACGCCACCGGTACATTCTCCACAAATCCTGCTCCCTGCAGTCTGTGTGGATGTCCTCCAATGCTTACATCTGCCCCGGCTTCCGCCACAAGCTTTGCAAGTCTGCGCTGTGATGCATCCGGCGTCAACGCGCCCTCTGTGCCCCAGTGGACTACTGCGATCACATAATCACTGTTACTTTTTGCCTTTTTGATCGTCTTTAAAAATAACTCTGGATCTAACGCCTTAAAGACACCAGCTTCCTCCTCGGTTGCCGCCTTTGTATACTGCGTCGTCCTTTCTATCTGAGTTGCAGAAACAATTGCAACTTTTCTGCCATTTACAACATAATAAACAATTTTGGATGCCTCATCGATATCCTTACCTGCGCCGACATACGGAATCCCTGCTTCGCTCAGATAACTCATCGTATCCAGCAAACCAATCTCACCGTAATCATAGGTGTGATTGTTCGCAAGGCTCACGATATCTGCCCCGAATTCAGATAAAAGCTGTACCATCTCAGGCTCTGCCCGGAACGTATATGCCTTGCCCGTTAACGGCGTGCCACGGTCTTCCTTGACATAGGTAAACTCATTGTTCATCAAAAGTACATCCGCCTGCCTCAAATCTGCAAGCAAGTCCTCGGAAAAACAGTCCAGGATTCCATTTTCCTGCTGTTCCATATAATCTGTCGTATACCAATCCTCTGCAAAATTGATATCACCGGTAAATGCAAACACTGCGCGGTCTGCATCTACAGTATCCTGCCAGTACACATTTTGGAAATCTCCTGTTCCACTGCCAGTTGATTGGCAAAAGCGCATCCAAAGTACATGTATGGAATCCCCGGTTATCTCATACCAGCTGTTCACATCCACACATCCATCCAGCACACAGCATGCCACGCGCATCACTGCATCGTCTCCATACTGTCCTGCCAGCCACATCAAAAATGTTTCATCCACTGCATATCCCGCAATAAATTCTTTTGTCGCACCATTCAAAATGACGTTAAATGCGTCTGTCAAATCCACCAGCTGCTCCGGTTCGCCTGTCATTTGTTCCTCGGATGGTATCACTGCCTCCCGGCTGCTTTCTTCCGTCGCTTCCTCTGTTGTCATCCCGGGAATTGCCTCTCTCCCTAAAACGCTCTCGCCATAAGTGCGGCTGGCGCCGCAGAGAACAAGGATAAATACCAACACCATCAGTGCATTACATGTGCACCTTTTTCCCATAATTTCCTCAGTCAGTTATCATTACTTTTTATATCACAGGAAAGAGCCGCAAAGCGACTCTTTCCCATTTTTATATCGGTTTTATTTGTAGTTTACGATCTTACCGAAATCTGCCTTTAAGGATGCTCCGCCTACCAGACCTCCGTCGATATCCGGCTGTGCAAACAATTCAGCTGCATTTCCGGCATTTACAGAACCACCGTACTGGATACGAACCTTTTCAGCGGTATCTGTGCCGTATACTTCTGCGATGCAGTCACGGATTGCTTTACATACTTCCTGAGCCTGCTCGGTTGTTGCGGTCTTACCGGTTCCGATTGCCCAGATCGGCTCGTAAGCAATTACCATAGATGCAACCTGCTCTGCAGTGATGTCTTTCAGGTCAGATTTGATCTGAAGACGGATCCAGTCAAGAGTTACACCCATCTCTCTCTGCTCTAAAGTCTCTCCACAGCAAAGAATTGGTGTCAGGTTGTGCTCAAATGCTTTTTTCACTTTCTTGTTGAGCATGCAGTCGCACTCTTTGAAGTAATCACGTCTCTCGGAATGTCCGATGATCACGTACTTCACACCTGCGTCTACTAACATTTCAGGAGAGATCTCACCTGTGTAAGCGCCCTTCTCCTCATAGTACATGTTCTCGGCACCAACTGCTACGTTAGTTCCCTTTACTGCCTCAACAACCGGTACAATATCGATTGCTGGTACACAGTAAACTACTTCAACCTCATCGCTTACTACAAGCGGTTTTAACTCTTCAACTAATTTTACTGCCTGGCTTGGAGTCATGTTCATTTTCCAGTTGCCGGCTACAATTTTCTTTCTTGCCATTTTGTAATCCCTTTCCCCTTTTGTAATGATTTATTTATCGTCTGCTGCTACAACTCCTGGAAGCTCTTTTCCCTCTAAGAACTCTAAGGAAGCACCACCACCTGTGGAGATGTGGCTCATCTTGTCGCCATAACCCATCTGGTTTACTGCTGCTGCAGAGTCGCCACCACCGATGATCGTGGTTGCATCTGTCTCAGCTAATGCTTTTGCTACAGCAAGTGTACCTGCTGCTAAAGTAGGATTCTCGAATACACCCATCGGTCCATTCCATACAACGGTCTTCGCTGTCTTAACTGCCTCTGCGTATAACTCAGCTGTCTTAGGTCCGATATCGCATCCCTCTCTGTCTGCCGGCATAGAAGTGGTAGCATATACCTCTGTCTCAACCGGTGCATCGATCGGGCTTGGGAAATCTTTGATGGTAACTGCATCTACAGGAAGTAATAACTTCTTGCCGAGCTTCTCTGCTTTTGCCATCATCTCTTTGCAGTAATCCAACTTCTCGTTGTCAACTAAAGAAGTACCGATCTCGTATCCCTGTGCTTTTAAGAATGTGTAAGCCATACCACCACCGATGATCAAGGTATCACATTTCTCTAACAGGTTGTTGATAACGTTTAACTTATCAGCAACTTTTGCGCCACCGAGAATTGCTACGAAAGGACGTACCGGATTCTCTACTGCGTTGCCAAGGAACTCAATCTCTTTCTGCATCAGGTATCCGACTACATTCTCGCCGCCTTTTGCACGGATTGCTTTGGTCACACCTGCTACAGATGCATGTGCTCTGTGGGAAGAACCAAACGCGTCACATACATATACGTCTGCCAGGTCAGCTAATTCTTTGCTGAACTCCTCGCCGTTCTTGGTCTCCTCTGCGCCACGGAAACGTGTATTCTGAAGTAATACAACATCGCCCTCTTTCATGGCATTCACTGCTGCTGTTGCTGCCTCACCTGTTACATGGTAGTCAGATACAAATACAACCTCTTTGCCAAGTTTCTCGGAAAGTCTCTTTGCAACCGGTGCTAAAGACTCGCCCTCGTTCGGGCCATTTTTTACTTTTCCAAGGTGGGAGCAAAGAATAACCTTGCCACCGTCGTTGATCAACTTCTGGATTGTCGGAAGAGCTGCCACGATACGGGTCTCATCGGTGATCACGCCCTCTTTCAAAGGTACATTGAAGTCGCATCTTACAAGCACTCTCTTGCCTTTTACATTGATGTCATCAATTGATTTTTTGTTTAATCCCATATTACTATTCTCCATTCTGCCATGTGAGGCTCACTTTTTGAATTATATACACGTCCTATGATATCAAAAAGGGTCCGGTCCAAACAGACCGGACCCTTTCTCCTGAGTCTTACGAATTATTTTAACTCAGAGAAGTACTTGATTGTACGAACCATCTGAGATGTGTAGCTGTTCTCGTTATCATACCAAGAAACAA
>CAVCFM010000270.1:0-2117 GCA_963601305.1 bacterium
CCTGGTGGCACATGTGGCAAAAAAATATCAGAATTCAGAGGAGGACATGGAGGACTTAATCTCGATTGGAACGATCGGTCTGATAAAGGCGATCGCTACATACAAGGAAGATTATGGAAGCAGGCTTGCAACTTATGCGGCGCGCTGTATCGACAATGAACTGCTGATGCATTTTCGGGCAAAAAAGAAGCACTCCAAGGAAGTCTCTTTGTATGAACCGATTGGAACTGACAAGGAGGGCAATCAGATCCATCTGTTAGATATTGCGGGCTGTGAGGATGTGGACGTGGTGGAGGAGATGGAGCAGGAGCGAAAGACGCAGTGTATCGTGGCACTTGTGCCGGAAGTGTTAGAGGAGCGGGAGCGCTACATCATTGTGAAACGCTATGGACTGTATGGACAAAAGGTCATGACACAGCGGGAGATTGCGGCATCCCTCCAGATATCCAGGTCCTATGTCTCCAGGCTTGAAAAGCGGGCACTGGCAAAGCTCCGTGCGGCATATTATGATAAAATGAATGAGACCTCATGCTGATGGAATGGCTGAATGGTGAGCATAAGTCAAAAGTAGTTGCATGTCACGAAAAAAGTAGTATAATAAATAAGACACCGGTCGCTTTTTGGGGCCGGATGTCGTCTTTTATCAGAACAGATTCTTAGAGTTCAATCCTGCAGCGGTTCCGCTGCAATAATTTCAACAGAACAATTGATAAGCATAAGAGGAGTGATAACGTTGTATAGTATAGTGACAACAGCGATTATTCATGGGATTTGCAGTATACCGGTCTCTGTGGAAGCAGATGTCTCGGATGGCATGCCCATGTTTGAGATGGTAGGATTTTTAGCTTCAGAGGTCAAGGAGGCAAAGGAGCGCGTGCGCACGGCGTTGCGCAACAGCGGGTATCTGCTTCCACCGAAGCGCATCACGATTAATTTTACACCGGCAAATATCCGCAAATCCGGTTCCGGCTTCGATCTTCCGGTGGCGCTTGCGATATTGGTTGCCATCGGGGTCGTGGAACAGGCGAGTTTAGACGACACCTTTGTCATTGGCGAGGTGGGATTAAACGGACGGGTGCAGGCGGTAAACGGTGTGCTGTCGATGGTTGCCGAGGCAAAGGAGCGGGGATTAAAACGCTGTATCGTACCAGCCCCAAATTACAGGGAAGCGATGCTGGTGTCAGGAATTCTCATTGAGGGAGTTGCCAGCATCACGGAGGCGATCGCGGTGCTGCGGGGAGAGAAAAACGCAGACAAAACACAGCTATATAATATAGAAGAAAAAGCGTCGGAGGAAGCTATGCCAGACTTTGCGGAAGTGCATGGACAACAGATGGTAAAGCGGGCATGCGAGGTGGCAGTCTGCGGCATGCATAACCTGTTGATGATCGGACCGCCGGGAGCCGGAAAGACGATGATGGCAAAAAGAATTCCAACGATTCTGCCCGACCTTGATGAGGAGGAACAGATGGAACTCACCAAAATATACAGTGTGGGCGGTCTGCTTGCGGAGCGGGAGGGACTGATAAAAAGACGGCCGTTTCGGGCGCCGCACCACACAGTGACACCTCAGGGATTAGCAGGGGGAGGCGGCATTCCAAAGCCCGGCGAGATATCACTGGCACACAAAGGCGTGCTGTTTTTGGACGAGCTGCCGGAATTTGCAAAAAATACATTGGAGATATTAAGGCAGCCCATGGAGGAAAAACGGGTACGCCTGGTGCGACTGCAGGGAGTCTATGAGTACCCGTCGGATTTTATGCTGGTGGCGGCGATGAACCCCTGTCAGTGCGGGTATTATCCCAACATGCAGAAGTGCCGGTGCTCCCAGTATGCGATCGAGCGCTATTTATCGCGCATCAGCCAGCCACTCATAGACCGGATCGATATCTGTGTGGAGGCGTCCACCATCGGCTTTCGGGCACTGAATGAGGAGCGGGCGGAGGAGAGCTCGGCTGAGATAAGAGAGCGTGTCATGCGGGTGCATCAGATACAAAAAGAGCGTTACAGCGGTGCGGGATTTAAGTATAACAGCCAGATACCGGCGGCGCAGATGAAAAAATACTGTGGACTGACCCCGGCACAGGAGGAGCGTATGGAGCAGGTGTATACAGAGC
>CAVCFM010000271.1:0-4002 GCA_963601305.1 bacterium
TTCATCCCCATTTACCGTATCCACAAGTGCTCCCTGATGAGGTCCATTGACGGTACTGTTACCCTGTCTCATCACAATTTTTTCTTCGTAAGGTCCATAGATATTTTTTGAGCGGAGGACGGTCTGCCATCCCTGCTTCACGCCGCCTGCCGGTGCAAAAATATAATAATAGCCATTTTTCTTATAGACCTTCGGACCCTCAATTGTCGGCTGGGTCTTCAGTCCGTCGTATAAGATATGGTCCTCACCGATGGCTTTTGTTCCATCCCAGGACATCGGAAAGATCCCCAGGTGGCTCTTAAATCCGATACGGCTCTTCGCATATCCGTGAATGATATACGCCCTGCCGTCCTCATCCCAGAATGGGCAGGAGTCGATCAGTCCCTTTCCTTCCAGCACGAGAACCGGTGCCTCCCAGGTTCCCAGCGGGTCTTTTGCGCGCACCATAAAAATACCCTCATCCGGCATGCCATAATAGATGTAGAACATTCCCTCATGAAAACGGATTGCAGGCGCCCAGACACCTTTTGCATGCTGTGGAACCTCATATCCCGGATAATCGATCTTATCGACTGCATAATTGATCAGCTTCCAGTTGACCAGATCCTTTGAGATCAGAATCGGAAGTCCCGGAATATAGTTAAAGCTGGATGCTGTCAGATAATAAGTGTCCCCGACGCGGATGATATCCGGATCCGAGTAATCTGCAAAAAGCACCGGATTTTTAAAGTTTCCATCTCCTAAATCAGATTTCCATAAACGCTCCATGTTTCACTTCTCCTTTTCCCAAACGCTGTATCATTCATTTTTTTCAATTGCTTATGAAGTAAAAAAGGCTCGGGAAATTAATCCCAAGCCAATAATAAATCACTGTATCTGCCGCCTAATTCTTTTAAACCTCTTGCGATACATCCGGCATAGATAACTGCTCCCGCATATTTTAAATGCGTGTTGTCCTCTAAGCCTTCCATATGATATGGATATACCCCTGCAGGCAAATGCATATACCACTCTTTTGTCTTCTTGGCACCAGCCTTCCGAAGCTCCGCACGGCTCATGCTGTAAAGATCGATCAGTGGAACATTTAAGTTTTCAGCGGTCTGCTTCATGGCGGTCACATAGTCGGTATGCTCCCCTAATCCAAGATGTTCTTCATCCACGAAGCATCTTCTCTCAAGCGGTGTGATGAGTACTGGCCATGCCTTTTTGTTTCTTGCCACATTGACAAACTTTTCAAGATTGACCATATACTCCGAAAACGGCTCCGTGTATCTGGTCGGATCCTTAATCTTCTCATCGTTGTGGCCAAACTGGATGAAGAGGAAATCTCCCTCCGTGATCTGGTCATAGATTGCCGTCATACGTGACTCGTCAATAAAACTTTTGGTGCTTCTTCCGTTCTTTGCGTGATTGGAAATATGCACCTCCGGTTTTAAAAACAGTCCCATCACCTGACCGATGCCGGTCTGTGGATATGTTAGAATATCATTATACTGTACGGTAGAATCGCCAGCCCAATAAATTGTTGCCATCATTACCTCCACTCGTTACCAGACGGTTATTTATTCCTTAACAGCTCCGATATTTACACCCTTTACGAAGTATTTCTGTAAGAACGGGTATAAGATCATAAACGGAATGATAACTACGATGATTGCTGCATTTTTTACCGTATTCTCGGTTGCTGAACCGGATGCTGACGGAAGATCACTACCCATGATAACGCTTCGCAGCTTCATTTGGAAGTTGTATAAATCAGAGTTTGTGATATACAGTTTGTAGTGAGTGTAATCATTCCAGTAAGTAACCGCAAACATCAGACCGATGGATGCCAATGCTGCTTTTGACATTGGAAGCACGATACGGACAAATGTCTGCATCGGTGAACATCCGTCGAGTGTTGCTGACTCAAACAGGCTGACCGGAATACCCTCGAAGAAGTTACGCATCAGTACCAGATTGTATACGTTTAATGCCGGGAATAAGATTACTACCCATAATGTGTTCGTCAGATGCAATGATTTCAAAACGAGGTAAGTAGGGATCATACCACCATTGAAGATCATGGTAAACAGTAACATGTTTGCAAAAAAGTTACGTCCTGGCATATCCCACTGGATCAGTACATAAGCACCAAGTGTTGACAGAGTCAGCGCAATCAATGTACCGGCGATCGTGGTGATCACGGAGATCATCAACGGATGTGACAGGGTCGGGTTCTTGAATACGGAAATATATCCGTCCAAACCGAACTGCTCCGGCCATAATTTCATACCGTATGCAGTTTTTAAATCAAATGAATCTACTAAAATTTTCCACATTGGAACAATAATGATCAGACTCAACAGAATAAATATAATTGCATTCACAATTCTGAAAACTGGAATTTTTTTCTTGCTTTTCATTGCTGTGCTCCTTCCTATACGATGCCTCGGCCGTCCCTAACCTTCTTACTCCACTGGTTGCAGACAAGGACTAACACACATCCTACTAACGACTTGAATAAACCAACCGCAGTTGTATATCCATAGTTCGGAATTGCTCCACTGTTAAAGGTCTGATAGTAGATATAAGTTTCGAGAACGTTTGAAACATTCAATACTGCGTCATTCTGTAATACGAACGCGGACTCGAACAGGTTCATAACTTTTGCAAGGTTCAAAATGAATACAGTTAAAATCGTATTCTGTAATGCCGGGAATGTGATGTAACGCATTTTTGCCCAGCGGTTTGCACCATCGATAGATGCTGCTTCGTAAAGCTCTGTATTTATTCCGGCCAGTGTTGCCATGAAAATTACGGTCTGCCAACCGGTCTCTTTCCAAATATTAATTAGATAGTACGCAATTCTCCACCACTTGGAGTCTCCCAGGAAGTAGATCATGCTTCCGGAATCTATCACACCCATCTGTACTAACAGAGAGTTCACAAGTCCCTGTCCGGTAGGCGCCAGAATCAAAGAGAAAATAGATGCCGTTACTACCCATGACATAAAGTGTGGTAAATAAATGATCGTCTGTACGACTTTCTTAAAATGAATATTAATAATCTCATTCAAAAAGATTGAAACAATGACTGCAAATGCCGTTGTCAAAACTAACTTGATAATACTTATCTGTAATGTGTTGATAAATGCTGTCCAGAAATTTGGCATGCTGAACATTTTCGTAAAATTAGCAAAACCAATATATGTAGCTTCTTTAATTCCGTTATAATTTGTAAAAGCATATCTTACACCAAGCATTGGGAGGTAGAAAAATACGATAGCAAATACAAATACAGGAAGAAACATCAGATAGAATCCTCTGTATTTATAAATTTTTGCTCCCAAATTGCTTTTCTTTGCTGTTGCTGGTGAGGTTGATTGACTTTTATTTTTCTTCATATCTGTTCTTCCTCTTTTAATCTAATCATCAATTATCACAATTCTATGTGGAGCCATGTTTATGTGTCACAGCTCCACATCTTTGCATTTCCAGCTATACCGGAAACATCATTTTACAGGTCGTTTAATGAATCAACGATTGCCTGTGACCACTGGGCACCATTCTGTGACTCGAACTGTGCATATGCCTCGTCAACAGTAAGCTCGCCCATAACTACTTTGGAAATCAACTCATTCTTTAAGGTTGTTAAATCACCGTTGTACTCGCTCATTGCAGTTGTGGATGGAACGATTGCTGCGGATACGCAGTTCTCTGCAAACATCTCAGAAGACTCTTTTGCTTCCTCAGCTACAGACTCATCTTTCGGGTCATTTGCTAACTCAACAAGTGCAAGGTTTGGATCGATGTGAGCTTTTGTATAAAGGGTTCCCTCTGTCTCTCTGTTCTCTAACATATGGAACTGTCCCTCTTCGTAAGTAACCTCTTTGTCGGTTCCTGCAAGAAGAGTCTCAGCTGCTGTAGACCAGTGAACACCCTCAACACCATAGGTCCATAAGAACTGGCAGTCACCGCCATCCGGCATAGTCTCGATAAAGTATTTGAATACTCCATCTGG
>CAVCFM010000272.1:0-2159 GCA_963601305.1 bacterium
CAAGATGTTTCATGACGCATTGGTGCCTTTCGCAGAAAGGCGGATTATAAAAATGAAAATCGTATCGACCATCGAAGAAGTGAGAGCACAGGTAAAAGAGTGGAGAAAAGAGGGACTTACCATCGGATTTGTCCCGACCATGGGATATCTGCATGAGGGACATGCAAGTCTGATGGATGCAGCATCAGAAAATGACAAAGTGGTAGTGAGCATTTTTGTAAATCCGATGCAGTTCGGACCAAACGAGGATCTGGCAAGCTATCCGAGAGATTTAGAGCATGATGCCAAAGTGTGTGAGGAACACGGCGTAGATCTGATCTTCCATCCGACCCCGGAAGAGATGTATGGGGAAAACTTTTACTCCTATGTGGATATGAAGGTGCTGACCGAAGAACTCTGTGGATTAAGCAGACCGGTACATTTTCGCGGCGTGTGCACCGTTGTGACAAAATTATTCAATATCGTGACACCGGACCGTGCATATTTCGGACAGAAAGACGCGCAGCAGCTTGCAATCATCAAGCGCATGGTAAAAGATTTAAATCAGCCGCTTGAAGTGATCGGCTGCCCGATCGTCCGCGAGGCGGATGGACTTGCGAAGAGTTCCAGAAATACTTACCTTTCCGCAGAAGAGCGCAAGGCTGCACTGGTGTTAAGCCGTTCCATTTTCTTAGGCAAAGAGATGGTGGAAGCCGGTGAGCGCGATGCCAAAAAAGTGCTGGCTGCCATGACCGCAGAGATTGAGAAAGAACCGCTGGCAAAAATTGATTATGTAAAAATGGTGGATTTGGAGACCATGCAGCAGATTGACACCATCGAGGGTGGAATCCTTACCGCGATTGCAGTCTACATCGGCAAGACACGTTTGATCGATAACTTCATGGTAGAGAAATAGAAAGGACTAAAATTATGACAATTTCAATGTTAAAAGCTAAAATACACCGCGCTACAGTTACGCAGGCGGAATTAAATTACGTGGGAAGCATCACAGTGGATGTGGAATTATTAGAGCAGTCCGGCATCATGGAGTACGAGCGTGTCCATATCGTGGACATCAACAACGGCTCCCGCTTCGAGACCTACACGATCGCAGGCGAGCGGGGAAGCGGCGTGATGTGCTTGAACGGAGCCGCAGCGCGCATGGTGCAGACCGGGGATAAGATCATCCTGATGGCATACGCCGATGTGACACCGGAGGAGGCAAAAGAAATGAAGCCTACCGTCGTATTCGTGGATGACAAAAACCAGGTCAGTGAGATCACACACTACGAGCGCCATGGCGAGATCAAATAGTCAGGGAATGTTATCCGGGGTAGGCAATTTATAATTATTACATATCCACCATATTTGGAAAAAAACATAAAGAATGTTGATAAGTTTATATTACAGCATGAAGTGTGTGGGAAACGAGACAGGGTCAGGCTTCTGACCCTGTTTTTGGCATTTCAACCGCGTTCTGGGGCATTTCGCCCGTCTATCACTTGTTTCTTAAAAAAAATCACGTATACTCATAATCACGGAACGTTTCGTAGAAAAATTTTTCAAAAAAGGAGGAGCTATGAAGTTAGTCATCAATCAGGGATTGGACTGCGATGAGAGTGAGGTAATCATCAATTGCAGATATATGGATGAACGCTTAAAGCGTCTCGCCCAGTATATCGAGCAATTCACATTTTGTCTGGAAGGTTACCGCGGCGATGAGCTGCTTCGGGTGCCAATTGAAAAAATCTGCTACATCGAGTCGGTGGATGGACGGACCTTTTTATATCAGGAAAAGGAGGTATCCCAGAGCAGAGAGAGTCTCATCGCGTTGGAAAAACAGCTTTCCGGCACACCGTTTGTCCGCATCAGCAAAAGCTGTCTGGTGAACATCAGCTATCTGCACAGCGTCCGGGCGCTGATGAACCACCGCATGGAGGCAACACTGAAAAACGGCGAGAAACTATTGATTTCGAGAACCTATATCAACGATCTAAAAGAAAAAATGAAAAATTATTAAGGAGGCAATTATGAAAACAAGAGGAATAGAAATTTTTCAGTATGTGAGCATTGCATTTACGGTGATCGTGCTTTGCAGTGGATTAATTGCAATCGCGCAGTATGGAACAGACGCAGCAATGGGAGATATGTATCTGATACAGCTGTTCCTGTTATTGGCA
>CAVCFM010000273.1:0-5548 GCA_963601305.1 bacterium
CTGTCTCAAATAATTTATAGTTTGTCCACATTCTCTGATACTTATTCTAGCAGACAAGTGGATGAATGGCTCGGCTTGTTAATTTTTTCTTTTTATGTTACTATTTCCGTAGAGCATTTCTTTTCTCACATCACATTTTTCAAAGGGGGTTTTTACTATCTACACACAATTTTCCAAGGAGCGTAATCGGCTCCAGAAACAATACGATGTATTACAACAAACAATTGCTGATTTACCAGACGGTGAATTGCTTTGTGTCAAAAACGGTCCTTATATCAAATGGCTAAAGAGTAATCATTCGTCTCCTATTTACATTCCAAAGAAACATCAGGAAACTGCCGAAACGCTTGCTGCCAAAAAATTTTATTCTTTACAAGCCAAGGAATTACAACAACAGATTCAACTCCTTGACAAATACATCGAACAAACACAAAAAATTCCAGCCAAATCCATGGCTCTGCTTGATGACACATCACCATATTCCAGCCTTCTTCGGCACTATTTTTCCAAATCACAAGACTATTCCACAAACTGGTCTTCCGAAGATTATGATCATAACCTGTCGCACCCCGAAAATTTAATTCACAAGACAATCTGTGGCTACATGGTTCGTTCAAAATCAGAAGCAATTATTGCAAATTGCCTCTTCTTGAATAAAATTCCACATCGCTACGAATGTGCCCTGCATTTAGATGACCTTTTATTTTATCCTGACTTTACCATCCTTCATCCAAAGACCCACAAATTATTTTATTGGGAACATTTTGGTATGATGGATCGCCCCTCTTACTGTGAGCATACTTTTCATAAATTAAAAATTTATAGCCAATACCATATCATTCCATCCATTCATCTGATTACGACATATGAGACACAAGCCCATCCGATTGACTCCGGACAGGTGCAGCGACTTGTAAATGAGTACTTTGGATAATAAATGCACATAAAATCACTATTTTTTCCAATTTTCCCGCAACTACCGGTCAAAACTTGATTATAAAAAGCTCAGATTGTCCAAATGTAGCTTTTTACGCCTTTTACAACGCATATTTCATATGCTTTTGGACAATTTGAGCTTTTTAATTCTTCCTATTGTCAAACGACAATCGTATCTTCTATTTTAAGAAAGTAATCGTTGATAAATTTCCTTATCCGCATCCTTGAACACATTAAAAATAACCTTTTTCACGCTGCTCTTCTGCGCCATAAACTCCCGGACGGTCTGCACGGCAATCTCGGCAGCCCTCTCATTCGGAAAATGAAATTCCCCGGTAGAAATACAGCAGAATGCCACGCTTTCCAGGTTATTTTCTGCCGCGAGTTCCAGGCAGGAGCGGTAACAGGATGCAAGCATCTCACAGTCGTGCTGCGTCAGACGCCCTGTGATGATCGGTCCGACTGTGTGCAGGATATATCTGCATGGCAGATTATAGGCAGCTGTGATCTTAGCATGCCCGGTGGGTTCCGGGTAACCCTGCTGCTCCATTATTTTTTCACAGGCAAGGCGCAGTTCGACCCCAGCAAAGCTGTGAATACAGTTATCGATGCAGCGGTGGTTCGGCACATAGCAGCCGGTCATCCCACTGTTGGCGGCGTTGACGATCGCATCGCATCGAAGCGTCGTGATATCGCCCTGCCACAGGTAGAGCCCCGGCTGTAGCTCCTGCAGATCGCAAAGTTCCGTGATGCCTTTCGCGCTTGTCTCCTCCGACAGGTACGCATCCTGCACCTGTAAAAAAGTCTCGCTGCATGCTTTGGGCGGACGGATATTCATAAGTCCGCGCAAAAGCTGCTTTTGTTCACCAGAGTCCGCCGGAATCTCCATGCCCCGGTAATCCCTGCTCTCCTGTAAAAGCTCCTGTATTAAAAATCGTCTCCGTTCGCTCTGATTCATGCCTGCACCCTCTTTTTCTAAACTTTTTATTGCCTGATTAAAATTCATATAGCGGATTTTTTTCGTTGATCTTATCATAACGCGGTACAGACCAAATGTATAGTAAGCACATTTTTGTGCCATAGTTACCAAAAGGAAACTATGTTTCCGGGATAATGGTACAGATGATGGTATCCGCCGAACCGTTTTCAATCCGGATCTCAATCCCCGGCGCCACTGTCTCCTTTCCATCGCTATCGTACCAGCCGAATCCCGGCGTGTCACGATCAATGACATCCCCGGCACGAAAATAACCGTTGCCATCATCAACCAGCCGCAGAATCCGGCGTCCCTGATGCGTGGTGTCATAATACGGGCTGAATCCGTTATACAAAAATGCTCCGATGCCATCCTCTTCATACGTCTCTGCATCTACGTGCAGAATCCGGATGCCGCCCTCGTCCGCTCCGAGTGCAGACGCCATATTGTTATCCGGGGTATTGTATTCAACCAAAAAGTACTCTCCCTGCAAAATCGCGTTTTCGTCCGTCTCGTCGGTATTCACCGGAATTATGATACATTCCCCCTTCACCTGCGCAGAGTGAAGTGTAATTCTCTCTTCATTCCCCCGGTAAATGGATACATCGCCGCGTTTTAGCCAGCCCAGCGCAAGTTTTGAAAACATACTGTAATCCCCGGTCATATCATCCATCATTTCGCTGCCGGCAGTTCCGTTCATGGCATCGTAGTCCGTATCGGTATCGTATTTATAGTAGTCCGGCAGCCCCATGCAGTGGCCGAATTCGTGGCAGAGTTCCTCCACAAAATAGTCCATGTTATCAGGGTATGGCTGCGCATCATTGATAATATAATTCTCCGGGCGCACGCCGTCCACGCTAAAATCCAGATCCTCCCACCAGGTAGCCTGGCAGCCGTACCAATAGAGGTCGTCGCCCGCGATCGTCAGAACAAAGGCATCCAGATAGCCGTCTTTATCCGAGTCATACACACTGTAGTCAATCGTATCATCCAGCGCCGTCAAAACTTCCTCCGCTAAAAGTTCGAAGGATTTTCCCTCATTTTCATAGTAGGCAATCGGATGTTCTGCCGTGTAATCATAGACATCCCCATCCAAGGTGAGTGCGCCGTAAGACGCATTTTTTTCAAATGTTGTCATGCTTCCCGCCAATTCCGGGTCAAATATCCGGTCTTTTAATTCCTCTGCCGACAACCGGTTCGACTCATAGGTCATATCCGGAAAATCAACAATAAATACCGGCATCCGGAGCGTGCCCACAGACGGCGTACCGTGCTCATTAAAATCCTGGCAGAACCCACCGATGACTCCTTCCTGCTGCTCCCATGCCGCAGTGCTTGCCATCGCGATCAAAAACGCCATCACAACAATGTGACTCACCAATTTTTTTCGACTCATAACTCTTTTCTCCCTTTTGTACAACTGTTTTTATGACAAGATCACCAGTGATATGCCGGAAACGATCAACATCACGATCACCAGCTTTTTTACCAGTTTTTCGCTTAAAATCCTGCTGCTTACGATTCCGCCTGCAAGACCTGCCAGCATAAACGGAACGAGTATGACCGCCTGCCGCAGAGTCTGCCATGTCAAAATTCCCCACATGCCATACAGCACAATCCGGAACGTATTTTCCACCAGAAAGACCACGCATATATTCGCCTTAAACGAATGACTGTCGTCAGTCACCCGGCTGATGTACGCCCCCAGAAGTGCACCGATTCCATACAGACCGCAGAGCAATCCGGATAAAATGCCAATGATCCCAAGCACGATTTTGGACTGTTTTATTTTTCCAGGGCGAACCTCCCGCAACAGCATTTCGATTCCAATTGCAATGATCACAAATCCAAAAATTGTTTTTATCGTCGCAGTTTCAGCATTTTTCAAAAACAGGGCACCCGGAATACTGCCCGCTATCACCAGCATTGCCAGCGGAACGCATATCTTAAAACGGATAGACCTGCGCTCCTTCCACGCCAGTATCACATTACTCGGATAACCCAGCACCAGTTCCACCGGCGAGATGTTAATGTTGCTGTTTCCAAAACTTAAGATTGTCGTAAAAAACAAGGGTGTTGGCGAACCCGCACAGCCCCTTGACAAAAAAGGCACATATGGTTGCTATGATCCACCAGTGCATTGCTATGCCTCCTATCTGATATAGGCTCATCATAGCACATTGACTGTATGGGAACAACACCACTTATCTTACTTTTCCGCTCGATTTCAACCACACCGCAATATCGTGCAAGGTCTCGGCATAGCTGCGGGTCGTATAGCCCAGTTCCTTTTTTGCTTTTGAGTAATCAAAGCTGTTATTCCGTTCCAGATTGTATACAGAAAACTGTGTCATGACTGGCTTTGTCCCTTTTTTTGCAGCTTGCTTCTCCATCTGTGCAGCCAGTTTTTTTGCCAGCCCAAGCGGCAGATAAAACTTAATGCCCTTGCAGCCTAAATCTTTTTGCAGCAACTGACATAATTCTTTTAACGTAACTTCCTCATTGCCCAGAATATAGCACTCTCCCTTGCGTCCTTTATCGGCTGCCGCAATGCATCCAAATGCCAGATCCCTGACATCACACAGGTTAAAGGAGCCCTGCATGCCGATCGGCATTTCGCCATTGATAATTTTTATCAAAGTTCCGGTTGTCTCACTGACGGCAAAATCATTCGGTCCGAGAATCCCGCTCGGATGCACCACACAGGCATTTAACCCACGATTTTTTGCCGCATCGAGCACCGCCTGTGTCGCCATCGCCTTCGTGCGGCTGTACCAGCCCACCACTTTATCCGGGTCAAAATCCGTCGTCTCACTGATTTTCTGTCCCTTCGGAAGCTCCGGTATTGCCCCGGTCGAGCTGACATAAACCAATTTTTTGCACTCCGGGTGCTCCAGACATTTTTCAATGATGTTTTTCGTGCCGCCCACATTCACATCCACCAGCTTCTGGGAAAAATCCGGGTTCACGGTCACCATACTTGCCACATGGATGCAGATGGTCGTTACGCCCTCCTTTACCGCAAAAAACGGTTCCAGCGATGCCGCATCGCACAAATCGCCCTTGATAACCTCCACTTCCTCCGGCACATATTTTATCGCTGGATCGTTCGGCAACACCAGCGCCCGCACCTGATCTCCCCGGTCTAAAAGCTGCCTGCACACATTACTTCCTAAAAATCCTGCTGCCCCTGTTACTAAATATAAATTATTTTTCATGGTTTTACCTCGCTTTATCTGTTTGATGAGGTAAGTATATAAATGTTCTGTTTGCGAAATATTTGAGATTTGTTTGTGAAATGTTAAAGATAGTGTAAAAGATTTGCTATACTCAGACTATTCTTTCCAATAATCGATGGTTTCCTGTGATGTTGTATCAACTCCAAACAACAGCCACATGAAATTCTCTTTTTCATTATAAATATTAATGATTCTGATACATTCGCTTTCTATCCTGTAAAATATGTAATTTTTTGCTACAAATAGATAACGATACTCTGATGGAACACCAAATATTTTTTCTACCGATGGTCCCCTCTGTTCATAATCCGCAAGCCCCCGGATTGCACTGGTAATACTACTTATTACAGTTTTTGCCGTCCCCTCACCATATTGCAGCAATATGCTCCTATTGATG
>CAVCFM010000274.1:0-3467 GCA_963601305.1 bacterium
AGACGACACTGATCAATCTGTTGATGCGCTTTTACGATGTCAATGAGGGAACTATCCGCATCAGTGATATTCCGATGAAGGAACTGACGAGAAAGAGTCTGCGCAACAATTTCGGAATGGTGTTGCAGGAGACCTGGCTGCGGAGCGGAACCATCCGCGACAATATTGCCATGGGAAAAACGGATGCCACGGAGGAGGAGATTATCGCTGCGGCGAAGGCTTCCCATGCACACAGTTTTATCAAGCGTCTCCCGGACGGATATGACACGGTCATTTCCGAGGATGGCGGCAATCTGTCCCAGGGACAGAAGCAGCTGTTGTGCATCGCGCGTGTGATGCTCTGTCTGCCGCCGATGCTGATCTTAGATGAAGCGACATCCTCGATTGATACGCGAACCGAGATTAAGATCCAGAACGCGTTTGCAAAAATGATGCAGGGACGCACCAGCTTTATCGTGGCACACCGGTTGTCCACAATCCAGGAGGCGGATGTGATCCTCGTCATGAAAGACGGCAAGATCATCGAGCAAGGTAAGCATGAGGAGCTGTTAGAGAAAAACGGATTTTATGCAAAGCTGTACAACAGTCAGTTTGTGCAGGCATAACGGTTACACTGCCATTAAAAAAGGGAGGCATTCCGCAGTAGCGGGGCGCCTCCCTTTTTGATATGCCTGTGGCACTTTGGACGATACTATGTTGTGGCGCGATGTGACTTAGGAATAGATGGTGCGGCTGCCGTTGATACTTTCCTGTGTGGAAGACGTGATGCAGGAGGTGACACCTTCCTTGTCACGCTGTTCCACATACCGGTAGATATCGGAGGCACTCTGATACAGCGGCGCTACACCGTATTTGTCCGCATAGCGCACCCAGAGGTTGCACACCAGCACCTTAAATGAGACAAAGAAAAGCGGCAGCAGGGAGTTCCCGCTGATAAAAGAAAGCTGGTGACTGAATTCAAAGATCAGGGTCGACGCTTCCTCCGGGTCCGTGCAGTCAGCCAAGGCATCCACGTAAGGCTTTAAGGTGTGGATTTCTTCGTCGGTGGCATTGTCAATGGTAAGGGTGGATGCGAGATTCATAAAATGGATCCGCATTTCAAGGATGGAGCGGACTTCGTTGTCCCGCAGCATGCCGCCGTTGTACTTCATGATGGAGACTAACGTGTCGATGGTGCCGTATTTGCGGTAGTCGGCGACAAAGGTGCCGATACGTGGTTTGACGACGAGAAAGCCTTTCTTTTCCATCTCGGCGATGCCGGAGTTGATGACGGCGCGTGAGACCTGCATCGATTCTGCGAGTTCGCGTTCCGGCGGCAGTTTCGCGCCGATTTCTAATTTGCCGGATAAGATCATATTTTCCAGTTCTGTGACAAAAAGCTCCTTTAAGGACGGAGCGCTTAATTTCTTAAATACCATTTTTAAATTCCCTTCTTCTGGTCTGACCACATACACAATGGCGGACAGAGATATTCGTCTAAATTTCTGCTTATATTTTATAGAGTTCGCCTCAAAAATGCAAGTGGTACTACCAGAAATGCAGTATCACAGATTGTTTTTTTGGATATCTTATTTTATAATAAGAGCAGTACTTAAGTAAAAGAGAGAGACTATGAAGAAAAAATATACCGAGAGTCAGCCGGAAGTTACGCCGGAGGAGACTGCAAAAGACAAAAAGAAGAAAAAAGTGTCCCGCGACATACGCTGGGACAGGCTGGACAATACAGCACATTTATTCCCGGTGATCGCCGGTGAGAGCATGAGCAATGTGTACCGCATCAGTGTGACGCTAAGCGAGCTGATACAGCCGGAATTATTACAGCAGGCATTAGATATTGTGCTGCCGAAGTTCGACGGATTTAATCTGCGGCTGTGCCGTGGTGTGTTCTGGTATTATTTTGAGGAGAATGGGAAAGCAGCTCCGCGGGTGCGGGAGGAGAATACATTTCCCTGCCGTTATATCCAGCAGAATAAGAACCACAGTTATATGTTCCGTGTGACTTATTATAAGTACCGGATCAACCTTGAGGTATTCCATGTACTGACGGATGGAATGGGCGGAATCAACTTTTTAAAGGAGCTGACTTACCAGTATCTGCGTCTGGTACACCCGGAGTTGAAGGAGAAGGTCGGCGATTCCCTAAACAGTGACACCTCCATGAACCGCGAGGACAGTTTTGTTAAGAATTATAAGAAGAGCGCCAGCAAAGGCTATCAGACGAAGCGGGCGTATCTCATCAAGGGAGAGTCGTTAGCGCCGGGAGAGTTCGGTGTGATGCACGGTTATATGCAGATACCGCAGCTAAAAGAAGTCTGTCACAAATACGGCGTCAGCATCAACGAATATCTGGTGGGCGTCTATATCTGGAGTGTGTATACCGAATGTATGAAGGGAATGCCGTCTGAGCGTGCCATCCGTGTGGCGGTTCCGGTCAATCTGCGCCCTTATTTTAACTCGATCACCACCAAGAACTTTTTTGTGATGGTTTCGGCAGAGTTCCATCCGACGAAGGATATCTACACCTTTGAGGAAGTGCTTGGCATTGTGAGGGAGAGCCTCCGCAGTCAGATTAACAGAGAGAACTTAGAGAAGCTCTTTTCCTATAACGTGTCGAACCAGATGAACGTATTTGCCAGAGCGGTGCCGCTTTTTATGAAAAATATGGCGATGCGGTTCGTCTACACGACATCGGCACTTGCGAACACAGCCACGGTCACCAATATCGGAAATATCGCCGTGGACGCAGAGTATCAGCCGTATGTGGAGATGTTCCATGCATTTCTGGCGATGTCAAAGGGACAGCATCTGAAGGGAACTATCTGTTCCTACGGAAGCACGCTGGTGTTTAGTTTCAGTTCGGATCTGGCGGACGTCTCTGTGCAGCGCGGATTTTTCCGCAAGATCGCAGCAGACGGAATTGCGGTAGAGATAGAGAGTAATGGAGTGAATTATGAGTAGATGTAAAATGTGCAATGTGGAGATATTAGATGAGACAGACCGGTGTCCGCTGTGCAACTCGGTGCTGGAGCAGACCATTGAGGTGGAAAATATGTACCCGGATGTGCGCCATACGACGCGAAAACTGATGCTGTTCTGCCGGATTTACCTGTTTGTGTCGATTGTGGTGGAGGCGGTGCTTGTGGCGGTTAACATTACATCGGAGTCACAGACCTGGTGGAGCCTGATCACGGGACTGGTGCTGGTTTATGGCTATCTGCTGATCCGCTATGCGATATTAGGCAAGTCGGGTTACCGCAGCAAGATTTTTATACTCACGATGATCGCGGTGCTGATGCTTGTGGCGATCGATCTGCTGGTGGGATACCAGGGATGGTCCGTCGCCTACGTGCTGCCGGCGGGAATTATCGCGATTGATGCTGGAATTCTGATACTGATGATCGTCAATCGCAGAAACTGGCAGAGCTATATGATGTGGCAGATTCTGATGATATTAGTCAGCCTTGTGT
>CAVCFM010000275.1:0-3407 GCA_963601305.1 bacterium
TCATATTTTCGCAATGAAATCTCGATTATTTTCTCGCAGAGCTGATTGAAATTCATGCCGATCACCTGTGCCTCCTGTGGAAGCAGACTCGTCGGTGTCATGCCCGGAAGTGTGTTTGCCTCGAGGCAGAACATCTCATGCTTCTCATTCAACAGGAAATCCATGCGGGAATAGGTGTCTAATCCGAGCACCCGTGCCACACACTCTGCGTAGTGCTGCATCTTCTCCGTGACATCTGCTGGAATATCAGCCGGGCAGGTCTCAACGGCACTTCCGGCTTTGTACTTATTCTTATAATCGTAAAAGCCCTGTACCGGTGCGATCTCGATGACCGGCAACGCCTTGTATTCCATCACGCCAACGGAAAACTCTCTTCCCTCGATATACTCCTCGATGACAAGATTGCTCTCCCAGCGGAACGCCTCTTTTAATGCATCCCCGAATTCCTCCTCGGTGTGCACAATAGACACACCGATACTTGAACCGCCGCAGCATGGCTTTACCACACATGGAAGTGTCAGCCCTAACGCCTTTGCACTCTCCGGCTTATCCTCGCTCGTCACAGAAATTCCCTTCGGTGTCGGGATTCCGTTTTTCTCAAAAAGCTGCTTTGCCATTCCCTTATCCATAGCCAGGGCACTGCTCAGATAACCGCTTCCTGTATATCTTATGCCAAACAAATCAAAGGCTGCCTGTATCTTGCCGTTTTCTCCGTTCTCGCCGTGCAGCGCCATAAATACCACATCTGCCATCTGACAAAGTGCAATGACGTTCGGTCCAAAGAAATTGTCGGACTGGTCAGCCCGGCTTGCTTTTACTTTTGCCAGATCCGGTGCGATTTCCGGAATTCCTTCTACTTTTACACTGACTTCCTCGGAACGCTCAAAAATTCCGGTGAGGTCCTCTTCCTTATCACTATATCCCATAAAGACATCCAGCAAAATAACCTGATGTCCGTCTTCTCTCAATGCCTTAGAAACCATCTCTCCTGTCTTAAAAGAGACATCGCGCTCTGTGCTGAGTCCTCCTGCTAAAACAACTATTTTCATGATATACAACCATTCCCTTTCTATGTGCTTTGCGCCATTCATTATACATTTTTATTCCCCGCATGACAACTCCCTTCTCCCTATTTTTCTGACTGTATGCTCATGATTCTTTTCGTTCTTCTAACATTCCCAAAAACCATATAAATAGCTGACGCGCAAATAGCTCCTCTGCTTTTACCTGACTTCCGTACAAATAAATCTGTTTCTTAACCACACTCTCCGGCTCCTCCTCCAATCCCCGGAATATCTCCTCGACCATCCTGGTACGGGACGCATCAAAAATATCTGCGCTCCGAATAAACTCCGCTAAAATTGCGCCATCTAACCCCTTTACATTATGTACTGCTATATTGCTATATTTATTCATTCTCTTTTGTGTCTCACGTCATGCGGGCTCTTCACACTACAATTATAATTCGTTTCTTTTTCACAGAAAACCCGCGTTGCGCGCATATTGATGCGCATATTTGCGATATCCTGCACAAACGAAGAGCCGGAATCCAAAAGTCCTATGCCTTTTGAATTCCGGCTCGTATCGTTATTTATGGTTCATATGAGACAGCACATCTCCTAGAAGCTATTAATATTCCGGTGCGATCAATCCGTAAGTACCGCCTTTACGCTTGTACACTACGTTCACTTCCTCATTCTCCGCATTGATGAATACGAAGAAATCATGTCCCAATAGTTCCATCTGCACGCATGCATCTTCCGGATACATCGGCTTCATGCTGATCTTCTTGTTACGGATGATCTTAATCTCCTCATCCTCATCCGAAACTGCATCTAAGAACTCCTGTTTGAATATTGCCTCTGCGTTCTGCTGCTTTGTCACAATCTTAGTTCTATACTTCTTCAGCTGACGTTCAATCACTTCCTCCACAAGGTCGATTGAAACATACATATCATTGCTTACCTGTTCTGAACGGATATAATTGCCCTTAACCGGGATCGTTACTTCTACTTTCTGTCTCTCCTTCTCTACACTGAGCGTTACATACACATCTGTCTCCGGTGTGAAGTACTTCTCAAGCTTGTTTAACTTCTCCTCCACCGCTGTTTTTAAACCATCTGTCAATTCAATGTTTCTTCCTGTGATCTTAATTCTCATGATGTAAGACCCCCTTGCTGCTTATTTGATACTGTTATATATCATGGTTTTATTATACCATATTTTTGCAATATATCAAGAAAATATGATAAATTTTGCAATGTTTTCAGAAAAATTTTATATTTACTCCAACTTGCGCGTGAACTTTTACTCTATTTTTACTTACGCCAGCGTAAGTCCCAGATAGCCGTCCTCGCACAGATGCCACTCCTGTCCCTCCGGGAGCTGACACATTCCTGCCATCGTATGATAGGATGCCTCCTCTGCACCAGTCTTATTGCACAATTCGCGCAGGACTTCCGCAAGCTGCTCGCCCACAAGGGTTGTCTCGACCACCTGAACTCGTCCATCCACTTCCTGATACATCAGCACGTCTCTTTCCGTTTCGCCAGCCTCGTTCTCGGTGACAACCATCACGGTCTTGCCGCCATACCGCTCATTCTGCGCCATGGCATAAGCGACTGCCTCTGCGTCCCAGCGCACATATCCGTCTGCTGCCAGCTTTTCGTCCCTGATCTTTACATAGGTTCCCGCATCCACCGGCTCCATTTTCCAGTCTGGTTCCACTTGAAGTTCCATCGCCATAAGCGTGGCATCCGGTACGATTTCGCTATGATGCGTTTCCCGGAATGCCCGGACATATCCCATTTTGCCGTAATACTCCTCCAGGGACTGCTCCGCCGGTGCCAAAATAAGCGACTCATGGTACCAGTTTCTTGCAAAGGAAAGTATCTGTGCAGCATAGCCCCTGTTCCGGTACGCCCGCAGCGTAGCCACCGCATACACATAATATGCTTTGACATAATCCCCGCCGATCCGGTACTCCGCTGGCAGAAAACTTGCCATGGAGACAACCTTTCCATCCTCACGTATCACCAGCATGTTCTGATCCGTCATGCGGTTTCCGATATAAAACTGCACTTCCTCCGCCGAATCGCCAAACGCCTCCATCCACAGTTCTATAATCTGTGCGGCATCTTTTTCCGGATCGGCATAGACTACCCTGCTGTCCACCGCCGCATATTTTTTTAACAGGATTTCCGGATAATAGGACAATTTTGCCTTCCTAAGTCCCGCGTCTCCGGTATCCTCCTCACGGTTCACGTAAGAAAAATCCCCGCAGACATGCTGCACAAACTGCTGGTTGATCATCGGATATGCACCCTGCATTTCCGGGTACGCTTTTTCAAAATGCACCACAAACGTGTCTGAATTCAACGGTTCCCCAAGGGTAAACGCCACAATCT
>CAVCFM010000276.1:0-2293 GCA_963601305.1 bacterium
TTTATATGATGCCTTTTGTTCTCTCTGAATTTTTGATATTATTTTTACGGTTATTTTATTGTCACACATATTATTTTTACGGACATTATGGAATATTTTTCTATACCGGCACTTATTTTTGTGCTATAATATCCACAATTCACATGTTTGTAGTAATTATAGGGAGGTTTTTATTATGATTTTAGACTATGTCAGCAAAGCAAACAGTCTGCCGTTTGAGCAGCAGGTTGCCCAGAATTTTACCGCGGAGTTACAGCAGTCGCTCTCGCTGCAGATATCCATTGTCCTAAGCGGCACCCTGCGTATCCACTACCGGAACCACACCAGGCAGTTTCACCGGCATGATATTTTTTTCTTCCCACCCTTTGAGGCTTATTCTGTCATCGACTCCAACGATTCCTGCCGCGTGTTATCCATCCGGATCGACTCCGACTATATCAACCATCTCTGCCCGGATGTATCGAGCCTCTCTTTTCAGCAGTGCCACATCACCCGGGATCTGTCCAACCAGATTTATTACCGGATCTGCCAGGATTTTGCCGTGATCATCTTCAATAACTTAAAAACGGAATTTTCCTCCCGCTTAAAAATGCTCTCTGCTGCCAACGACATGGTCATCGCGATTTTCGATACCTACGGGATCCGCATGGAATCTTCCGTCGTGCACGACTATTCCACAGAGCGTGTGCAACAGATTCTTTCCTATATTAATGAAAATTATATGAATAAGCTGACTGTGACCGATATGGCAGCGCACCTTAACATCCATCCGCAGTACTTTTCCAGCTTTTTCCATAAGCACTTCCATGTGAGTTTTGTGGAATACTTAACCACGTTCCGGCTCAATCACTCGATGGAAGAGATACTGCACACCGACCACAGTATCTTAGAGATTGCAATAAACAACGGATTTGCCAATCACAAGACCTACGCTGCCGCCTTCCACAAGCTCTACGGCATGTCCCCCACCGCCTACCGCAAACAGGCGCATGCCATCCCTGACAGCCACAACTCACTGCTGTCCGATGAGCCTTCCCCGGACGACGGTGCGTTTTCTTATTTCCGTCAGTTTTTGAAGACCGACAACGAGACCACGCCCACAAGGCGTTCCATGCAGCACCAGCAGTCCTTGAACTTTGACCTTGCCACACTCTCCCACACAGCCCGTTCCAACAATCAGGAGCGTTTTCTCTCCGTCGGTCGCGCTTCTGCCTGCCTGCGCAGCGAGGTTCAGGAACAGATCCGGCTCGTCAAGCGCGATTACAATTTTGATTATTTAAGATTCCGTGACATTTTTTCGGATGACATGTATATCTACTATGAAAAAGACGGAGGCGAGACGATTTTCAGCTGGACCTCCTTAGATGGGGTATTTGATTTTATCTTATCGGTTGGATTAAAGCCATTCCCGGAAATCGGATATATGCCGTCACACCTGGCATCTAAAAAGCAATATGCCAACTGGCAGTATCACCCGAATGTCAGCCAGCCCAAATCCATGGAAAAATGGACCAACTTAATCCGTCACTTTCTCCTGCATTACATCGACCGCTACGGCATCGACGAGGTGCGCACCTGGTACTTTGATTTCTGGACTGCACCGGATCTTCGGATCAAGGTTCCCTACTGGAACGAGAGCCAGGAAGCATTTTTTGAATTTTACGAGGCAACCTACCGCACATTTTTGGAAGTGGATAGCTCCCTGCGGCTTGGCAGTCCCAACTTTTCAAGTATCCATGGTTTTCCGTGGTATGACGCATTTTTTGAATTCTGTAACAGAAAAAATATCCGCCCTGCCTATGTCGCCATCCATCTCTACGGCTGTGAGGGTATCACCTCAGACAATCTGATGCGTGATCGCAGTAATTACTCGGTTTCCGACCAGCGTATCGTCATCAAGCATCTGTCAAAGCTGCATGAGATCATGGACCGCCACGGGTTCCATTTTACGGATGTTATCGTCTCCGACTGGAATCTGACGTACCTGCCCAGCGATCTGATCCGGGACACCTGCTATATGGGACCGTATATCTGCCACACCGTGAACCAGACGCTTTTTATGGTAAAAGGTCTCTCCTTCTGGTCACTAAGTGACAACTACGAGGACTTTTTCCCGGACAGCCGTCTGTTCCAGGGACTTGCAGGGCTTTTAGATTTTCACAGCTTTAAAAAAGCCTCCTACAACGCCTTCGTTCTCCTTGGAATGTTGGGGAACAAAGTCCTTGCAAGAGGCGACAATTATCTGCTGACCCAGCAGAATAATGAATATCAGCTGCTGCTTTACAATATGCCA
>CAVCFM010000277.1:0-3895 GCA_963601305.1 bacterium
GGATACAAGACGCGGGTCATCCCAACCATCTACGATACCCTCTTCCACCAGACGCTTGATGTAACGCTTTCCTGTCACAACGTTGGTCAGGTAAAGCTTTGCAAACTCAATCTGGCGCGGCGGCATCTCACTCTTGTCCGGGATCATATCTGCTCCGACCTCATCGATGACCCAGTTGTATAACGGTCTGTGGTCCTCGAACTCTAAGGTACAGATGGAATGGGTAATTCCCTCGATCGCATCCTCGATCGGATGTGCAAAATCGTACATCGGATAGATGCACCATTTATCGCCGGTTCTGTGATGTGTCATATGTGCCACACGGTAGATAACCGGGTCTCTCATATTAATATTCGAAGATGTCATATCGATCCTCGCGCGAAGAACCTTCTCTCCATCTGCGAACTTGCCGGCTTTCATATCTGCAAACAGCGCCAGGTTCTCCTCCACGCTGCGGTTTGCGCTCGGGTCTTCCTTTCCAGGCTCTGTCAAAGTTCCACGGTACTCACGGATCTCCTCTGCACTTAAGTCAGACACATACGCTTTTCCTTTTTTGATCAGTGTCACTGCCGCCTCATACATCTGGTCAAAATAGTCCGATGCAAAAAACAGACGGTCTTCCCACTCTGCTCCAAGCCATTTGATATCTGCCTTGATAGCCTCGACAAACTCGGTCTTTTCCTTTGTCGGGTTCGTGTCGTCAAAACGTAAGTTGAATTTTCCATGATACTTCTCTGCCAGTCCGGAATTTAAAAGAATGGACTTGGCATGTCCGATGTGAAGGTAACCATTCGGTTCCGGTGGGAATCTGGTATGAACTACCTTGCAATGTCCTTCCTCTATATCTTTGTCAATTATCTGCTCAATAAAATTCTTTGAAACATTTTCATTTTCCATGCTGTCCCTATTCCTCCTAAAAAAAGTGCACCTGCCTTATCATTTCCTGTAAAAATACTAAAGTGTGCGCTTGCCGCGCAATTTCCTGTGAAATAATAAAGCAACCCATGACATATCATACATGATACACCGTCAAGGTGCAAGTATAATATATCACGAATTGCCCGGTTTTGTGAACTATTTCTGCAAATACTTTGCGCGCTGTTCCACTAAAAATTCATCTGTCTCGAAGTAATCGATCTTCATCGCATGCTTCACCTCAGCGAGAGTCTTGGCAGCTTCTGCGCGAGCCACCTTCGTGCCCTCTCTCAAGATGTCGTACACGTCATCGATCCTCTCCTCGTACTCCTTACGGCGTGCGCGGATCGGTGCTAACTCCTCCTGCATCACGTTGTTTAAGAACTTCTTAACCTTCACGTCGCCGAGTCCGCCGCGCTTGTAATGTGCCTTAAGCTCATCTAAATTCGCATATTCCGGCAGATACTCTGCAAAATGACCGTCATTGCAGAATGCATCCAGATATGTGAATACCGTATTGCCCTCGAGCTTGCCCGGGTCCTCAATGCGGATGTGATCCGGGTCGGTAAACATGGACATGATCTTCTTCTTCACATCTGCCTCAGACTCTGATAAGTAGATGCAGTTGCCTAAAGACTTGCTCATCTTTGCCTTGCCATCTGTGCCAGGTAAACGTAAACATGCCTTGTTCTCCGGCAGTAAAATCTGCGGGTCAACCAATGTCTCGCCGTAAACTGAATTAAACTTGTGCACGATCTCCTTGGTCTGCTCGATCATCGGCATCTGGTCCTCGCCCACCGGAACAGTGGTTGCCTTAAATGCTGTGATATCCGCAGCCTGGCTGATCGGGTAATTGAAAAATCCCACCGGAATACTCGCCTCAAAATTGCGCAGCTGGATCTCTGCTTTTACCGTCGGATTGCGCTGCAATCTGGAGACCGTCACAAGGTTCTGATAGTAAAAAGTCAGCTCTGTCAGCTCTGTCACATACGACTGGATAAAAATGTTAGACTTGGAAGGATCGAGTCCCACGGAAAGGTAGTCTAATGCCACCTCCATAATGTTATCCCGCACCTTCGCCGGATTGTCTGCATTATCAGTCAACGCCTGTGCGTCTGCGATCATAATAAATATCTTATCGAACTCCCCCGAATTCTGAAGTTCTACTCTTCGCTTTAAGGAACCTACATAATGTCCTACGTGCAGCTTGCCGGTAGGACGGTCACCTGTCAAAATAATCTTCTCTGCCATTACTTCCTCCACTTTCCCAAAGACCTGTATTTACAGGTCTCCACGGTATGTCCGTGCGTATTCTTTTTCCATTATACATGTTTTTTGCGTGGAGGGCAAATTTTTTAGCGCTCCTCCCTGAAATATGCCTCACCCAAGCTTGCAGGCGGCTGGTTCTCCGGCTTGTTGCGCTTGCTGGTAAGGATCAGTACCACGATCGTTACCACATAAGGAAGCATCTTGCAAAGCTCCTGGGTCGCTCTGGTCAGTCCCGGCATATAAATGTAGAGAATATAGAGTGCGCCAAAGACAAGGGAGCCCCAGATCGCATTGGACGGATTCCACAGCGCTAAGATCACCAGTGCGATCGCCAGCCATCCGCGGTCACCGAATCCGTTGTTTGACCAGGTACCGCCGAGGTACTCCATAACAAAATAAAGTCCGCCGAGTCCGGCAATTGCAGCGCCGGTCACCGTTGCGATGTATTTGTAAGCGGATACGTTAATTCCGGCTGCGTCTGCGGTTGCAGGGTCCTCGCCCACTGCGCGTAAGTTTAAACCTTTTCTCGTCTTTTTCAAAAAATAAGTCATACATACCGCCAGGATCACGGAGATATAGGTCAGGCATCCATAGGAAAACAGCAGATCTCCGATCACCGGAATACGGGAAAGCCCCGGTATCTGTGCCCGGAATACGGCTGCTGTTGTCGCAACGGAAATCTGTCCGACACCGCCTGCCAGTTTAGAGATGGAACCGCCGAAAAAGTTACCGAATCCAACACCGAATGTCGTCAAAGCAAGACCTACGACATTCTGATTGGCGCGGAGTGAGATCGTAAGGAAACTGTACAAAAGACCTCCCAGCGCCGCAACCACCAGCGTGCAGATAATTGCGATAAAAAATCCCACCACGCCGTTCGGGTTCTCAGTTCCTTTTTCATAGAAGAAAGCGCCCATCAGTCCTGCGATACCGCCCATATACATGATACCCGGGATTCCAAGGTTCAGGTTGCCGGATTTCTCCGTCACGATCTCGCCCGTCGCACCGAAGAGGATTGCCACGCCCTGACCGATTGCTTTCTGAATAAATGTCATTAATAAATTCATAGTCTGCCTCCTATTTGTGACTCTTGCGGAATTCCAGATGATAGTTGATAAAGAACTCACAACCGATCAGGAAAAACAACAGGATACCGGTGATAATATCTGATGCATTCTCATTCAATCCATACTGGGATGCGATCTGGATCGCGCCCTGCTGCATGAATACCAGAAACGCAGATACCAACACCATCGCAAGCGGGTTGAATTTGGACATCCATGCCACGATGATCGCCGTAAATCCGCGGCCGCCTGCGGTACTTGTGGAAATCGTGTGGCTCGCACCGCCCACGATCAGGCTTCCCGCAAATCCACAGACTGCACCGGAGATCATCATCGTGCGGATGATCACTTTTTTTACATTGATTCCCGCATAGCGCGCCGTATTCTGGCTCTCGCCCACAACTGCGATCTCATAGCCCTGTTTGCTGTATTTCATATATATGTAGATGCCGACTGTAAGCACAGCTACCAAAATAACATTCAGTCCATAGGCGCTTCCGAACAGCTGTGGGAACCAGCCTTTCTGAGTTGCGGAATTGATAATTCCCACGGTGTTAGAGCCCACCGGGTTCTCCCAGAACACAATGAGGAATGTCACAAACTGCATGGCAACATAATTGAGCATCAGGGTGAACAGTGTCTCGTTG
>CAVCFM010000278.1:0-3477 GCA_963601305.1 bacterium
CATTGTCTGTATGTGTCCATAAATTCCGCAACCGAGAATGGTTTTGACTCCGGATTTCTTGAATTCACATCACAGAACGGTGCATGATAGTTCGGGAACGGCCAGTGGATAAAAAACAGATCAATATAGTCACATTTTAAATCCTCAATGCTCTTGCGGCAGGACTTCTCCACATCGCGGTGCATGTCGTTCCAGACCTTCGTCATAATATACAAATCTTTTCGCTCCACCACACCTTCCGCAAATGCCTGTGAAAACACTTCCCCGATCTCTGCCTCATTTCCATAACATGCTGCACAGTCAAACATCCGGTATCCCTTGCGGATTGCCCCTGCAACCGCTGCCGACACTTCCTCCGACGAAAAACGGTCCGAGCCAAACGTTCCCATTCCGATACACGGAACCTTATCCCCTGTGTTTAATGTGACCTGTGGCACCATGCCCGGATCAACTGCCTGATTTTCTGTCCCCATTGTTTCCCCTCCTGTTTTCATTTTTATATGGTTCCACAGCCGCCCGGCTGTATCTTTTCCCGCTATTTTTCACTGTCGATCATGATCTTGCCTTTTACCAGCCCCGGTGTCCGAAACATTGCAAACGCCTCATCAATTTTTGACAGCGGTACTTTCTTAAAGATAAAGGACTCATCGTACTTTAACTCCCCGGTCTTAAAGTAATGTGCTGCCAGTTCCCACTCATCTCCCGGGAACGGTGCGGAATAGCTCATCCACGAGCCGGTCAGTGTAAATTCTTTCCGGTTCATATTCTCCCATTCTGCCACGGAGAAACTGAGTTCTTTTGTCGGAGTTCCAATAAAGCAGACCTGGGCTTTGTTGCCGGCAAGTTCAAACGCCATCTTCATCGTAACGGTGTTTCCTGCCGTCTCATAGACATAGTCAAAACCTCTTCCTCCGGTGATTTCCTTTACTTCATCCAGATAGTCCGGTTTTCCGGAATTGATCCCAGCGTCAGCGCCAAGCCGGGCTGCCAGCTCTAAACGTTCCGGGAGCACATCAAATACGACGACCTTTTTTGCTCCAAATATTTTTGCCCACTGCATCGTCATCATGCCGATGGTTCCACCACCTAGGATTGCCACGGTCTTTCCGCCCTTGTAATCAAGCCGCCGCAGTCCGTGTAACGCCACGGTTGCCGGTTCAAACAGCGCTCCCATCTCAAAACTTACTTCATCGTCAAACTTCACGACATTTTTCTCCGGCACCGCCACATACTCTGCAAAGCTTCCGAATTCTCGCGAACCGATAAAACTGTAATGCTTACAGAGTGAAAAATCGCCCTTCTGACAGTCCGGACATTTCATACACGGAACCAGCGGAACGCCTGCCACCCGGTCTCCTTTTTTTACCGATGTCACGCCCTCTCCGACTGCTTCCACCGTGCCGGAAAACTCATGTCCCAACACATTCGGATAATAATGGCACGCCGTGCCGTTTACCCTCGGCACATCGGAACCGCAGATTCCGGTATATTTGACTTTTACCAGCACTTTTCCCGGCGTCGCTTCCGGCGTCGCGATCTCCTCATAGCGTATATCTTCCTTTGCATGTACTACTCCTGCTTTCATATCCTGTCTCCTTACTGACACCTTGTCTTTGATCTTCCTGTCTGCCCTTTTAATATTGTTCAAACGTATGCTCCAAATCCCGGTAAATCCGCAGATAGCGCTCCATGCCAATCCTGTAGCTCTCCTGGTTCGCCGGATTCGGTTCATGGACTCTGGTCATGTGGATGGTGCGCTCCACGGCTTCCCTGTAGTCAGCGTATAAGCCACAGCCCACACCCGCAAGTATCGCCGCGCCTAACGTGGACGCCGTATCCGTCCCCGGCACCTGGATCCGTTTTCCGGTCACATCCGCCTTCACCTGCGTCCAGAGATACGAGTTTGACGCGCCGCCCATGGCATTTAACGTGTCCACGGTCACGCCCGTCTCCGCCGCCGTCTGCAGGTTGTGTTCCAGCGAATATGCCACACCCTCCAATACTGCCCGGATAAAATGTCCTCTGCTCTTATCGAAGGTGACGCCGTAAAACACGCCTTTGGCATCCGGATTCCAGATGGGAGAACGCTCCCCGGACAGATATGGCAAAAACGTCATCCCGTCTGCTCCCGCTGCAACCTGTGCCGCTTCCTCTGTCATCTCATCAAACGAGAGATCCCGGCAGAATTCATTTCGAAACCACCGCAGGGCACCGCCGCCACCTACTGTTCCGCCCTGCAACAGCCACATCCCCGGCACAACGTGAGCGCCAAGTATCAGCTTTCTATGCGCCAGTGGACGATCTGTGCAGATGCTCATTCCACCTGCCTGCCCGCCCTGCTCCTGCGTCTGTCCCGGCTGATAGACTCCGGCTCCCAATGCTCCGCACGCCGCATCGAGGCCTCCTGCCACCACCGGCGTTCCTTCCTTAAGCCCGGTCACTGCTGCCGCCTCATGTGTCACGGTTCCCACAATCCCATCGCACGGATATAGTTCCGGCACAAGCGCTGTGGAAAGCCCCATCTGCTCCGCCATTGTCTCGTCATAACAGAGCTTTTCGATGTCAAAAAAATGTACTCCGTAGCTCTGGGAGACATCCTGACTCATCACACCGGTAAGCCGGTAGACGATGTAACTGTTGCTCTGTAAAAATTTGTATGTCTTTGCAAAAACCTCCGGTCTCTCTTCCTTAAACCAAAGCATCTTCGGCGTTGTGTAGGATGGTAAAAACTCGTTGCCCGCCACCTGAAATATCGCCTCTGCTCCGAGCTTTTCCGTGACGCGCGTACAGATATCCCGCGCTCTGGTGTCCATCCAGATTGGTGTCCGGTCAAGTACCTCACCCTTTTCATCCACCGGAATGGCGGACCATCCCTGTCCGTCAACACCGATGGCACAGATATCTGCAGCGCTCACCCCATCTGCGCCAAGTACCTTTTGGATTGCCAGACAGATTGCCCGCCACCACTGGTTTGCATCCTGCTCTGCCCATCCCTGCTTCGGATAATAGACCTCATATGCCTGACTCGCCTGTGCCAGCACGTTCCCCTCGCTGCCGAACACTGCTACCTTGCAGGCAGATGTACCGATATCGATTCCCAATATCTGCTCTTTCATTGTTATCTTTTTCCTTCTCCTTTGAGCGAAACGTTTCGCTCTTATACAAAAAAATTACCCCAATTTTGCAATCGAATTGCCAACGCTGTAACTTGTTCCAAGCACCACTTCCATCGGAACATGTTCCTCCGGATTTCCGATGCGCGCCAGTAATAATTCCACTGCTTTTTCACTCATTTCTTTCATCGGCTGCACGACCATGCACATTTTCGGTTTTACCAGATGCGAGAGGATCAGATCGTCAAATCCCAGCATTGAAATGTCTTCCGGGCATTGATACTCGGATTCATTTACCGCCATCACCGCTCCAAGTGTAATCTCGTAATTCGTCATAAATACCGCTGTCGGTCTTTTTTTCAAG
>CAVCFM010000279.1:0-2313 GCA_963601305.1 bacterium
TGTCTGGGCATTGCACGCGTCCACATGGTGGATCCGGTCGATCTCCTTTTCCTCTCTGGTGTTCTCATGTTTTTTGATCACCTGATTCTGATAGTCGTCAATCGACGCACACGCCACGATCCCGGTCTGGCTTCTGCCCTGCATCGTCAGCTCATACAGATAATAGCAGGGCGCCTCATCCTGCACAAAGCTTCCGTCTTTTACCATACTCCATAAAGTATCATGTGCTCTTTCGTAGACTTTATCCTCATACATTCCCACAGAAATCGGGAACTGTGTCTCCGCCCGGTCAATTTTTAAAAAGGACTCCGGATTGCGCTCCACAACCTTTGTCGCTTCTTCCCTGTTATAAACATCATAAGGGAGGGCAGCAATTGCCGCTGCCTTCCCCTTACATGGTCTGATGCCTACGAATGGTTTGATATTTGCCATTTCTACACCCCGTTTTATTTTACTTTGCGAACCTTAAGTACACCCTCTGTCGCTTTTATCTTTGCAAGTACCTCGTCTCCCACACTGCTGTCCACATCGATGAGTGCGTATGCGTAATCTCCCTTGGCCTTATTCGCCATTCCGTCGATATTGATGCCTGCATCGCCCAAAATGGTGGTAAAGTGGCTTAACATACCGCTTGCATTCCGGTGAAGGATTCCGATCCTTCCGGCAGTCGTGCATGCTCCCATGCTGCAATCCGGGAAATTCACCGAATGAACAATGTTACCGTTCTCCATATAGTCGCGGATCTCGCGCACTGCCATAATAGCACAGTTATCCTCGGACTCTGCCGTGGACGCGCCAAGGTGCGGTGTCACGATGCATCCCTTGGCTCCGACTGTGGTCGGATTCGAGAAGTCAGAGACATATTTTTTGATCTTACCGGCTGCCAAGGCATCTACCATTGCCTCCTCATCCACCAGCAGATCTCTGGCAAAATTGAGTACTACCGCGGTCGGCTTCATCATCGCGATGGCATCGGCATCGATCATTTTCTTCGTGGAGTCAAGCAGTGGCACATGGATGGTAATATAATCACACTCACGGTAAATGTCTTCCACATTGCTGATATGCTTTACGCTTCTTGACAGACTCCATGCTGCGTTGACGGAGATGTACGGGTCATAGCCCATAACTTCCATTCCAAGATGTGTCGCCGCGTTTGCAACCAGGACACCGATGGCTCCAAGTCCGATGACGCCCAGTTTTTTGCCTGCGATCTCGGTTCCCGCAAAGTTTTTCTTCTGCTTTTCTGCAATCTTCGCGATGTCCGCCTCGTTCTGATTCTCGACGCACCAGTCGATACCGCCCACGATATCGCGGGAAGCATACAACATTCCGGCGATCACCAGCTCTTTGACTCCGTTGGCATTGGCACCCGGAGTGTTGAATACGACAATTCCCTGCTCGGCACACTTGTCGATCGGGATGTTGTTGACTCCGGCACCGGCTCTCGCTACTGCCTCCAGCCGCTCCGGCAATACCATATCATGCATCGCTGCACTTCTCACGAGAACAGCCTCTGCCTCTTCCACGTTGTCTGTCTTTTTGTAATCGTCCGAAAACAGTTCAAGTCCAACCGCTGCAATCGGATTTAAGCAATGATACTGAAACATTACGCATTCTCCTCCTCAAACTTCTTCATGAACTCTACCAACTTCTCAACGCCCTCTTTTGGCATCGCATTATAAATGGATGCGCGCATGCCGCCGACGGTACGATGTCCTTTCAGATTTACAAAACCAGCCTCGGTTGCCTCCTTCACAAACTTGGCATCCATATCGGCATCTCCTGTCACAAACGGCACATTCATCAGGGAGCGGTCCTTTGGAACCACGGTTCCGTGGAACAGCTTGCTCTCATCCAGATAATCGTAAAGGATCTTTGCTTTCTCCTCATTGCGCGCTTTCATCGCCTCAAGTCCGCCCATTTTCTTGAGCCATTTGAACACCTTGCCACAGATATAAATACCGTAGCATGGCGGTGTGTTGTAGAGAGAATCATTGTCCGCATGTGTCTTGTATTTTAACATGGTCGGTGTGCCCGGCAGCGTGTCTTCCGTGATCAGATCCTCGCGGATGATCACGATGACAACGCCCGCCGGTCCCACATTTTTCTGAACTCCGCCGTAGATGACGCCGTATTTTGTCACATCCACCGGCTCGGATAAGAAGCAGGAGGAAACATCCGCTACCAGTGTATGACCCTTGGTGTTCGGAAGTTCTTTGTACTTCGTTCCGTAGATGGTATTATTCTCACAGATGTATACATAATCCAGGTCTTCCGGGATATCCAAGTCGGAACAATCCGGGATATAGG
>CAVCFM010000280.1:0-4581 GCA_963601305.1 bacterium
ACTTTAAGTTCACCTGAGCCTCAAGTAAGCGCTCCATCTCATAGCGGGCATTGGAGCCAATCTTTTTTAACATGGCGCCGCCCTTTCCGATGATAATTCCCTTATGGGAATCCCGCTCGCAGACGATCGTTGCCTCGATGTCGATGATGTTCTGGTTCCTGCGCTGCTTCATGCGGTCGATCTCCACGGCAATTCCGTGTGGTATCTCATCGTCAAGCGCATGCAGTGCCTTCTCGCGGATAATCTCCGCCACAATGGCGCGTTCCGGCTGATCCGTCACCGTATCCTCATCGTAGAACATCGGACCATATGGCAGATATTTAAAAATCATATCCACCACTGTATCTAAGTTCTGCTCCCGCAGTGCCGATGCCGGAATGATCTCCGCAAAATCATATTCCTTGCGGTAGGTATCGATGAATTCTAAAATCTTGCTGCGCTCCACCGTGTCAACCTTGTTGATGATCAAAATGACCGGTGTCTTGGTCTTTTTTAACTGCTTGATGATATGCTGTTCCCCGGCGCCGATAAAATTGGAGGGCTCCACCAGCCATAAAATGACATCCACCTCGCCTAATGTATGCTCCGCCACGTTGACCATATATTCTCCCAGCTTGTTTTTCGCCTGATGGATACCCGGGGTATCCAGAAAAATAATCTGTCCCCGCTCCATGTCGGTGTACACCGTCTGGATACGATTTCTTGTGGTCTGCGGTTTGTTGGATGTGATGGCAATCTTCTGCCCGATCAAATGGTTCATCAGCGTGGACTTTCCCACGTTCGGCCGTCCGATAATGGTCACAAATCCCGACTTAAAATTTTCCTTCATATCTCTTTATCCTCCGTTAAGACAGACTTTCTAAGCTGCCAAACATTTCTTTTTCCTGTCTGATACAATCCTCGTTACCGATGACACATAAGTTGCCGTCTGCGAGCACTGCCTCCATCATTGGCTTTAAAGCGCGGATATCTTCCGCAGTCGCGTGGAGCACCTCATCGCGCTCTTTCTGGATTTCCGCCTCACCAAGTCCCTGCAAATACGCTGTCATGGAGCGGACACCCTTGGCGTTCGGGTTCATCGGCGTATCCATGTCACTGATGGTTCCGATGATATACTTGGTCATCTCGCGCTCATCCGCCTCAAACGCCTCCAGATACTCCGGTATGCGGTCGTAGATCTCGTTGGTTGCTGCCAGATTCGGGTCACGGTAAGACACAAAATAGGTATCACCATTGCGCATATATCCGTTCATGCATCCGTAGGCTCCGCCCTTAACACGGACATGGATCCACAGATAGTCATATCCCATGATCACCTTTAAAATCTTAAGTGCACCGTGATAAGAAAAGCCGTGTGCCACATAGTTTCCGGCCCTCGCCACATACTGTACCTGGGATGCATCCATAAGTCCCTCGTTTTTCCGGGTATAATCAAGCTCCGGCAACGGACCGCCTGCCTGATAGCCGGTGGACGGATACAGGCACTCTTTTACCTCTGCAACCTCTCTTACCACTTCCGGGAAATCCTTCTGCTCACAGGTCACGCTCACCATCATGCGCTCCGCGGTAAAAATGCGGGCGATCAGCCGCTCTAAATGTGCGACAAGTTCGTCCTTTTTCTCCTCAAAATGTTCCTCGTAATCCGCGATCACACGGTACGCTCCGATACCTCCCGTCGCATCCTGATAATACGCAGAACGTGAAAAATAAGACATTGCCCGGATCGATGCCACCGAATGGCCGGATGCGCTCAGTCCCACCTGCAATCTGGATTTTGCCTGGGCAAGGATCTCGTACAACCGTTTTTCATCGGAAACCTTCGAGCTGCTGATGATCTCCTTGATCATCGCCATGGCATCCGGCAGTTTTTCTGCCACAACCTTGGTGTAGATCTCGTATTTTAATTCCAGCTCGTTGTTATCCCGCACGCTCGGATAAATGCCGATCCCGCTGCTGATACCGCCGGTGTGGATGTTGATCTCATTCGCCAGCTCGGCATAGCTGTAACTCTTGGTGTCCACATATCCCAAGACCGCTTTTAAGATTGCCAGATACGGCAATTCCTTCGGCGCGATATCCCGGATATCAAATAAAAGTGCCAGATAATCGATGCCTCCGGCAAACATCTCATGATGCATGATCCGTGTTCCGTCTGACCATTTTTCCTGATTGTTCAGCGGCATCGCCTTTTTCTTCATGTCCTCCCGCTTCAACATCGGGATCTTATCGAGTTCCTCTCTCGGAGACGGCTCTTCCTGGTATGCTTTTAAATGCTTCGTATCCTCTATCAGTTTTGTGATCTCTTCCTCTGACAGGCCTGCCTTATAGGCAGCAAGCTTTTCGGCGAGTTCTGCTTCCTTTTTCGCGCCAAGTCCCCGTTCCGGCACTGCCGCCACGATCGATGCATGGCTGTTGTGAAGCAGATATTTTTCTACGATCTTCTCAAAATAATCGGTCTCTACCTGTTCCTTTAAGAAGCGGTAGGTATCTAACGCCTCTAAATGCATGAACGGCTGCATGTCATCAAACAGCCAGCTGTCTAAGCACTGGATACCGTAGAGCAGTCCCTTCGGGAACTGTCCGAAATCTGCCTCCCGGAACCGGAACTCTGAGCTGTTGATCCCGGCAAGTAACGCCTTTTTGTTAATTCCGTGCGCCACCTGCTCCTCTAACACCTCGCGGATCACTGCAAGAAAATGTTCTTTTTCTGACAGGTTTGTATTTTTCGCAACAATCGAGAAAACAGGCTGCATCGTGCTGCTGTCATAACCTCCTGTGATGTCCTTTCCGATGCCCGCGTCAAGTAGCGCCTGCTTTAACGGTGCTCCCGGTGCCAAAAGCAGTGCATACTCAATCACGTCAAACGCGAGATACAGCTTTTTGTCAAGGATATTTCCCACAACCAGGTTGTAGGACAGATAGGTGTTATCCGTCTCCTCCTCATCGGATGCGATCGGGTACTCCCGCACGATCGTAACCGGCTCGTCAAACGGCTTCTGCTCGCGGATAGCCGAGTCCACTTCGATCTCTTCGTATTTGCTTAGATATTCCTCATCCATCCACTGCAATTTTTCTGCCATATCCATATCTCCGTAGAGATAAATGTAAGAATTGCATGGATGATAATATTTTCTGTGAAAATCCAGATACTCCTCATAGGTCAGATCCGGGATATACTCCGGGTCACCGCCGGACTCGTTCCCGTATGTGGTGTCCGGGAATAAGGATGTGAGTATCTCGCGCTGTAACACGTCGTCCGGGGAGGAGAACGCTCCCTTCATCTCGTTGTAGACAACACCGTTGATGGTCACAGGCGCATCTTTGTCCTCCAGCTCATAGTGCCAGCCTTCCTGTTTGAATATCTCCTGATATTTATAGATGTTCGGATGAAATACCGCGTCCATATACACGCTCATCAGGTTGGCAAAATCCGCATCGTTGCAGCTTGCCACCGGATAGATGGTCTTCTCCCGGTATGTCATCGCATTTAAAAATGTATTCAGCGAACCTTTTACCAGCTCCACAAACGGGTCCTTCACCGGATACTTTTCCGAACCGCACAGCACGGTGTGCTCAATAATATGTGCCACTCCGGTGGAGTCGGCAGGCGGCGTGCGGAATCCGATATAAAACACTTTATTGTCGTCATCGTTTGATATCAGTGCCACCCGCGCCCCACTCTTCTTGTGGCGCAGAATATATCCCACCGAATTAATGTCATTTAATGGCTTTTCTTCTAAAATCTCATATGCTTTCAGTTCCGATAATTTCATGAATCTTTATAATTCCTTTCCTGTCTGTGCGTATAGTGTTCCCATTGTGGGCATGGCACATGCTTTTCTCATTATAACATCTTTTTCTTTCTCACAAAAGGGGGTAAAAAAAGAGGATGTCCACCCTGTGAACATCCTCTTACGGTTACTCATAGATTATTATGAATTAAGCGATGCGGCTTACGTTTGCTGCCTGAGGTCCCTTAGCTCCCTCGGTAACTTCGAACTCAACCCGCTCACCGTCTTTTAACTCCTTGAATCCATCCATGTTCAATGCGGAGAAATGTACGAATACATCGTTGCCCTCTGCATCGGAAATAAATCCATAACCTTTTTTGGCGTTAAACCACTTTACAGTTCCCTGCTGCATAACCTTTAAAAACCTCCTAAATACATAAAATAACCATTCAACAGACTCCTCTTTGTCATCTGTTTTGCCTAACAAATCAAAATTAGCATATCTTACTTATTTTGTCAACGATTTTTAGAAACCTTTGTTAATTTTGCACATAAGAGTGTTATGACTATTTCACTGTAACTTCACTGGTTCCGCAATCTGTAAACATCTCATAATTGCTGGCAGCAGTAACCCACTTGCTTCCTACTAAGATTTCCTTAAGATTACTGCATGAGCTGAACATACCGCTCATACTGGTCACGTTTGAGGTATCAAAACTGCTTAAATCCAGGCTTGTCAGCCCCATGCAACTGTCAAACATCAATGTCATATTCGTCACTTTTGAAGTGTCAAAATTGCTTAAATCCAAGCTTGTCAAGCTGGTACAGCCCGAGAACATATCATACATAC
>CAVCFM010000281.1:0-2172 GCA_963601305.1 bacterium
CTCCATTGTAGGTGTGCTTGGCAATACCTTCACTTACGCTGTCGCTTATGGTGTTCTGGCTGTTCTGGCACTGATCGCTGCAATCGTTATCTTCTTTGTAGATGATTCTCTGATCGGACGCAACTAGGCAGGCTGACGGATAACAGATTTTAGAATAAGACAAAACAAAGTTTAGAAATAAGGAAACGCCAGGACCGGCAAATGCCGGAACTGACGTTTTCTTATTTCATAGGATGTATTTTCCAATGAAATAAATAGCTACTCTGATGATTTTGTTAATTCTTTTACAACCTTATCAAAATCTGATTCAATCGGCTGTGTTCTATTGAAAATGTCATATTCCTGATAGGCTTTTAGAACCGCCTGCTTATGGGAGATGTGACCGTTGTCTTTTAAAATATCATATCTGCGGAACTCCAGGAATTCATTCACACTTTTTGCAAACTCTTCCATTGTAAAAACGTTTTCACGTTCAATCAGATCCTCAATATAATCAAAATAACCTGTGACCGCACGCTCCAACTGCCGGATCTGCTTTTCACTCAGATAATTCTTGGCAACCGGTGTGTCCGATTTGAGTATCCGTCCGTCGGGCGCATTTTTCCATGTAGTCAATCCCATATGCTCTTTTGTGTGGTCGGCTTTATCATATACGATTTCAGCCGCCGTCTTCCCCGTAATGGCATAGTGAAATTTATTCTGTATGGTCGTATAAAAATGATAGGTAATATCGGCATTCTTGTCATAATCAATGCTGCACTCTGCAAAAATGTCCGTTATCTGCTGCCAGATTCTACGTTCACTTGCCCGGATGGAGCGAACTCTCTCCAGCAATTCGCGGAAGTAATCTTTACCGAAAGCAGTTTCTCCCTGCTTCAACCGGTCATCATCCAGCACAAATCCCTTCCGCATATATTCTTTTAAAACATTGGTTGCCCAGATTCTAAACTGTGTTGCCTGAATAGAATTCACCCTGTAACCAACGGAAATGATGGCATCCAGATTGTAATAATTCGTAGGAGAATATTGCATATTATCCGCAGTTTTTCCATGTGGGTTGGGTGTTGCAATTTTTGCAACAACCAAAGCTTCATCTAATTCACCTGTCTCAAAAATTTTTGCAAGATGCCGGCTGATACCTGATTTATCAATGCCAAATAAGTCAGCCATCGCTTTTTGTGTCAGCCACATTGTCTCATCTTTAATAAGTGCGCTGACAGTTACATTGTCATCCTCTGTTCGATACAGCACCATCTCCATCTGCTTTGTAATATCTGTATTCATCAAATGCCTCCTCCTATTCTCCCACACTATCATGGATTCACGCAGCATTTTTCCTTTTCCCCAACGCTTATCTATGCGGTTTTAATTATATCAAACAAATGTTCGGTTTGCAAGCAAATGGTAAAACTAAAAAAAGGAAAACCCATGTAACAAGTTGTTATGTCTTGTTACATGGGCTTTCTTGTTTCAACACTTCTATTCTACTGGCTGCTGCCAGCTTTTTCATATCCTGCGATAGCTGCTCCAAGCGCCCCCATATACTGGGCATCTGTAACCGCAACTACCTCCGTCTTCAACTCCCTGGACAATGCATCGAGCACACCGCCGTTTTGCGCCACACCGCCACTCATGCAGACTTTATCTTTTACGCCCACACGCTTGGCAAGCGCTGTCACACGGCTTGCAACCGAATTGCAGATTCCGGCGATCAGATTGCTGAGCTCCACGTTTTTTGACAGCTGTGAGATGACCTCGGACTCTGCGAACACCGTACAGGTGCTTGAGATTTTGACCGGTGCATCTGCCTTTCTCGCGTAGGTCTCCAACTCATCCACTCCAAGCTGCAGAATATTCGCCATCACATCCAAAAATCTTCCGGTTCCGGCGGCACATTTATCATTCATGACAAAATTGCTGATATTGCCACGCTCGCCAAGAGAGATGACCTTGGCATCCTGCCCGCCGATATCGATGATCGTGCGGCAGTCCGGATTTCCGAAAAACACACCCTTGGCATGACAGGAGAGCTCACTCATCTCTCCGTCAGCTTCCTCGTAGGTATTTCTTCCGTAGCCGGTTGCCATCACATAGTCCATATCTTCTCTAGTCAATCCTGCCTTATTAAGCACCTCGTCAAATGCCTGCTTCGGTCCCTTGGTGCCGGTTCCC
>CAVCFM010000282.1:0-390 GCA_963601305.1 bacterium
CACTTGTGATATTGCTTGGCATATTGTTCGCGCTGATCAAGATGGATGTGGGCGGATTTGCGTCGGAGACACTGGCGCCGGTAATCGGTGATGTCCCGATTTTACGAAATGTTTTGCCAAAAGATCTGCAGAGTCTCTCGGACAGTGAGATTGCGGCGCAGGAGGCGGCAGCGGCACAGGCGCAGGCAGACTCAGAGGCAGCAGCCCAGGCAGCGGCAGATTCGGAAGCAGCGGCAGCGGCGCAGGAGGCGGCAGACTCGGAAGCGGCAGCAGCGGCGCAGGAGGCGGCAGATTCGGAAGCAGCGGCAGCGGCACAGGCACAGGCAGACTTGGAGGCGGCAGCCGAAGAGCAGGCAATCAGTGATGCTGCACTGGCAGATTATGTAAAAA
>CAVCFM010000282.1:455-2984 GCA_963601305.1 bacterium
CTTGTGGTAAAGATATTGCAGAACATGACAGCGGAGCAGCGCTCTGCAATTCTTGCAAAAATGAATACACAGAATGCCTCAGATATTACAGTCGAGATGGATAAGGAGCTGCCATGAAAATAAAATATAAATTGGTTGCACTGCTTTTGGATATTTCGCTTGCGGCTGCAATTCTGACTGCCACATGGGGAATCGAATATAAAATTCCACAAAGTGATGCGAAGGTGCACGTGAAACAGGAAGAGGCTGATATACAGCAGGATGTGTCGGATTGGCATGAAAAATTCGCGTCGCATTTTACAGATACGGTAATTGCCACGGAGAATACTTATACCAGTCCCAATCTGTCGATATCGCTGACTTATCATGAATATGACAGCGGCATCGCGGAGGATGAAAAGTACGGAACCCATATTTCCTATGTTATTGCAGATATATACATTGGAAACATTACCTGCTTTCAGACCGCTTTTGCCAGAGATACCTACGGTGTGGGATATACAGAAAAACTTTCCGATATGTCAGACCGCATGAAGGCTGTTCTGGCAGTAAATGGAGATTCTTACAGCAATGACAGACAGGCAGATAATGGAACCATCATCCGAAATGGAATCATGTATCGGAATCAGGCAACAACATCAGAGACGTGCGTGTTAAATAAAGATGGAACCATGCAAATTTATGAGCCGGGGCAGCTGGATGGAGCACAGATGATAGCGCAGGGCGCTTATCAGAGCTGGATATTCGGACCAAGTCTTCTCGATGCCGATGGCAAGGCGAAGACAGAGTTTAACACATGGCCATATATTATGCAGTCACATCCGAGAACGGCAATCGGCTATTATGAACCGGGGCATTATTGCCTGTTGCTGGTTGACGGGAGACAGGAAACTACACGTGGAATGTTTCCGGGGGAGATGGCAAAGGTATTTGAAGATTTGGGATGCAGACTGGCATATAATCTGGATGGCGGACATTGTTCTTTTATGATATTTCAGGGACAAATTGCAAATCACCCATACAAGGGCGAGGAAGAAATACCGGATGGAATATTTATTACGGAGGGAGCGCAGTGACGTGAAGATATTTAGAGAGCTGCTTATACATATTGTTATTATTTGTACCATTGTCTGCGTTGTGGCAGGAATTTTAGACTGGTATAATCCATTCATGAATTTTGGGAGATATGTGCTGGTAGAAAAGGTGGCTTTAGTAGCCTGCATCCTGTTATTACTCGTAACCGGAAAGCGAAAACGGAAACGGAAATAAAAATTTAACTTTTGTTTAGAAAAAACCTCTTTGGTGTTTGAACATCTTATCTATACTTTGCTTGTTAGATAAGAAAAGACATCAAGGAGGTTATTTTTATGATTCAGACAAAGCATCTGACCAAGATTTATAAAAACGGATTTAAAGCAGTGGATAACCTTGAGCTTCATGTATCGGAGGGCGATATCTTCGGGTATCTCGGACCGAACGGAGCCGGCAAGACAACCACGATCCGTATGTTGGATGGACTTTTGATGCCGACAGAGGGAAAAGCCCTGATCGATGGAATGGATATTGTGGAACATCAGCAGGAGATAAGAAAAGTGATCGGAGTCGTTCCGGAATCCCATGGATATTATTATTCCATGACTGCGAAGGAATATCTGGAATATTTTTCTTCTCTGTTTGAACCGGATAAAAATCAGGAAGAGTACATCGAGTACCTGCTTAAGAAAGTAGGACTTTACGAAAAGAGAAATGTTGCGGTGGGACAGTTTTCAAGAGGAATGAAACAGCGGCTTGGCATTGCAAAGTCCTTGATCAACCACCCTAAGATTATTTTTCTGGATGAGCCGACGTTAGGCCTGGACCCGCGTGGACAGCATGAGATACAGCAGCTTCTTTTAGAAATCAATAAGAGTGAGAAGATTACGATTTTTATCACCTCACATCAGTTAAAAGACATTGAGGTCATGTGCAACAAGGTCTGCATCGTGCAGGACGGCAGGCTGGTGGCGCAGGGGAGTATACCACAGTTGCAGGACCGTTATCTGGTTCATCCGACCATTTATCTGAAAACGGGAGACAACCAGAGGACAAAAGAGCTGTTACAAACAGTGAACGGGATCCGCTCCATCGCGGAGATGGAGGATAAAAGCCTGGAAGTAAAACTGTTAAAGGGAATGGATGAAGAGGAAGTATACGACAGAAAAGCGAAAATCTTCCAGACAATTTTACAGACGGGAATTACAGTCGAGGAAATGAAAACAAAACGACTCAGCATGGAGGAGATTTTCTTCCGCGCGACAGCAAAGGAGGCAGCGAATGAATAGACATGTCATCAAAAAAGAATTTCACGAGAGTTTATATGAGAGCAAGGGGCTTTGGATGGTGGTAGCCGTCTCTGTGATACTGACAGCGCTCTGTATTCTCGTCATGAATATCAAGGAGGGAACGGTACTCGCCCAGGACGATATTTTACAGTATGCAATCAAGGCGGTAATGTTTCTGACACTCACAGTATCTATGGTGCTCGGAGCA
>CAVCFM010000283.1:0-2818 GCA_963601305.1 bacterium
TAATCCTGCTTTGAAGTTGCCGGCTGTACCGCAAACTCAGTCTGACCTGATTTTCCAGAATTATTGCCCGAAAGGACGCTTCCCTGCAATCCGGAAGTCATCTGGTTCATCAGTTTTGAAAAATCGACTGTGATATTTTCTTCTGATGCAGCAATACCAGTTTCCATCGTCTGTCCCTGTGTAAAAAGCTTGTCAATTCCAGAAACATTCGAAGTTCCCATCTTTCTTCCTCCTTCCTCAATTATTTTTGAAAATCGCTTTCTATGAAAGCGATTTTCGGAGAATGCAACTTTCTTCGAAAGATTGCATTCTCTATATTCTTTAAGGCTCCATGATCTCCGTGACCTTTGCTGCGGTCGACGAATCCATTTTGCCAAGAATATCAGCTCTTGACTGGGCATCCATATTCATAAGAATATTTGCCACCAACTTTAAGTTGTCTGTCATTGTATCAAAAATCGCCGCTGCTTCCTTAGGCTTCATGTTGGAATATGTATTGACATATTCATCCAACTTTTCATCCTCAGCTGTCTGCTCTACTACCTGACGGTAAAGCATCTCTGCATTGGCCGGATCAATACTCTCATAATAAGTCTTATATTCTTCTATATCGGGTGCCGAATCAGAAAAGACAACCTCCTCATAGAATTTTTCCTTGATTGCCTCGAAGTCGGCTTCCTCCTGCTTATACTGTTCAAGTTCTGCCGCCTGGCTTTCGAGTTCGCTGATATACTGCGCATCAGTGCTGGATGCATTCTGTGCATCTGCCAGCTGATTTTCCAACTCCTTAATCCTTGCAACTGCCTCATCCATGCTGTCATAAGCATACGCTGCATCCTCTGTGCTCTCCACCTCAAGAACGGAATCCGGCAGGATCTGATTGACGTACGGAACATCCTTAAGCAGTGGTCCGAGTACTGTTGAGCCAAAGCCGCCTACATCCCACTTGATCAGCAGTACAATAATTGCCAGCCAGATGATAATAATGATAAGGGAGACAAAAAACACCATAATCTTGCTGCCGGTGCTCTCCTCTGCGCCCTCTAATTCATCGCTCTCGGCTTTCTCTTTTTTTCTCTGGGCTTTTTCCGCTTTTTTGGCTTCTCTCGCCGCTCTTTTCGCCTCTTTTTTATCTAAAACTTCCTCTTTCTCGTCTGCCATACTGCCACCATCCTAACTCTCATGATAATTGTAGCTCACAAGCTCATCAATCTCTTTGCTCTCCGCCTTCTCTAACTCATACTTAAACTCTTCAAACTGCTTTTCACGCAGTTTCTCATGAGTTTTGCGTTCTATCATCACATCATTCAATGCCTTGCGCGCAAATTCAAGGTTCTTTTCTGCCGCCTGCACATTTATCATCTGTATGCGCTGCTTGCTCTTCATCACATCAATTGCGTGCCTGCATTCATTGATCTCGACAATATGCAGCGTTCCACTGGCAAGCTCTCTCGCCTTTTGTTCATACTGGACTCTCCGTACCGTAATCGCCCGCAGCTTGTCCTGCTCCTCTTTCAGCTTTGCAGCTGCTGTACCATATGCAATTTTGGCCTGATTCTCCATCTTAACCTTAATGTCTAAGATATTCTGCATCCGGTAAGTAAACTTTGCCATAAGCCTAATCCTCAAATAACGCTTTTAAGAGTCCTATTTCCTCGTCAAATTCAAATTTCTCATCAGTTGTCTGTCTTAAGAAGGTATTTACCGCATCGATTTTGGCTACCGCGTAGGCAATCTCACGGTTTGATCCCGCCTTATAGGCGCCTATGTTGATCAAATCTTCCGCCTCATTATAGGTTGCCAGCACATTTTTTAACTTTCCCGCCAGTGCCTTGTGCTCACTCGTTGCGATAGCACTCATAACACGGGAAATACTCTGTAACACATCAATCGCCGGATAATGATTCTTATGACCTAATTTTCTCGACAGCATAATATGTCCGTCAAGAATACTACGTGCGGTATCTGTGATCGGCTCATTAAAATCATCACCGTCGACAAGTACCGTATACAATCCGGTAATAGAACCGACATCTGATGTTCCGGCACGCTCCAAAAGTTTCGGCATCTCAGAGTACACACTCGGTGGATATCCTCTCGTCACAGGCGGTTCTCCGGACGCCAGTCCTATCTCACGCTGTGCCATGGAGAAACGCGTCAAAGAGTCCATCATCAGAAGTACGTCTTTGCCCTGACTTCTGAAATACTCTGCGATAGCAGTTGCCGTCTTGGCTGCCTTGTTACGGATCAATGCCGGTTTATCTGAGGTTGCGACGATGACAACAGAGCACCTCATACCCTCCTCGCCAAGGTCACGTTCCACGAATTCCCGCACCTCACGGCCTCGCTCACCGATCAGTGCGATCACATTGATATCTGCCTTGGTATTTCTCGCAAACATACCAAGCAACGTACTTTTTCCGACACCGGAACCCGCAAAGATACCGATTCGCTGACCCTTACCGACCGTCATCAGTCCGTCCACCGCCTTTACGCCAAGCGGCAGCACCTCATCGATGATCTTACGTTTCATCGGGTCTGGTGGCTGTGCCTCCACCGGGTTTTCATCGGTCAGGAAAATCTCATCGCAGTCCGTCGGTCTTCCGATTCCGTCTAGCGTATGCCCTAACAGAGCATCACCGACTTTTACCATAAGTGGATGCCCGGTGTTCTCCACCGTACAGCCAACGCCGATACCCTCCACATTGTCAAACGGCATCAAAAGCAGACGCTTGTCACGGAATCCGACCACCTCTGCCATCACAGAGATATCCTTTTCCTTATCTATCACAATGCGACACAGAACATTCAGTTTTGC
>CAVCFM010000284.1:0-467 GCA_963601305.1 bacterium
GTTTTCTTCTTCTCATGCAGCTCACACACCTTTCCGTGAGTTCCCCTTTTCCGATAGTACTTTCGTCTTAATGACATTATAATTTTTTGTCTTACTAAGAGCAATACTTTTTTCCTATTTTTTTACTTTTTCCCGATATTGCAGAATTTTACAGAAAACAATCGCTGCAAGCGTACTGCATATGGTTGCGAGCAGCCCGGGGCCCACGATCGCAGCCGGATTGACACTGCCATACTGACCACGGTACGCGATGATATTGACCGGTATCAGCTGCAACGAGGATATGTTGATGATCAAAAATACACACATCTCATCATTTGCCATCCCGGGCTCCATGGGCGCAGTTTTCCGCTCCCCCCGTTTCCAGTCCTCCCGCCTGCGCTCCTCTAACTGCTGCAGCGCCTCCATCGCCTTTAATCCCGCCGGTGTAGCCGCCCATCCGAGCCCGAACACATTTGCGATCATAT
>CAVCFM010000284.1:477-4317 GCA_963601305.1 bacterium
CCCGGCAATTATCCCGCCACGCTCGGCAATGCGCATCAGTCCCACCCAGAAGGACATGACTCCCATCATCGTGATACATAAAGTCACCGCCTCCTTCGCCGAATCTAACGCCGCATTTGTCACATCCGGCAGTGTTCCGCTGCACGCGGCGAACACCACTCCGATTAAAATCATACCGGCCCACAAATAATTCATAGTTTTCCACATCAGTTGTCTTTGTTTTATATATATTCATGACTTTTTGAATAATTCTTTGACGCATCACATAGGATGCATTAATTCTTTGACTGCCAAACGAGGCACTATGATTTTTTCTTCTCTTATTTCCCGCATCCGGCAAAACAAGCGCTTTGTGGCGTTAGCTTCTGTCGCCATTCTCCTGCTGCTGTGGCTTTTATTTTCAGTTCACGGCAGATCCGCCACCAATGATTTTGACACGTATCTCAACCAGCTTTTTACGGATTCTGTTACCGCGAACACCTTAAATCTTCACTACACCCTGTCCTCCCCGGAGGAATTCGGCATCACGCCGAAAGCCGTGACTCTGGGTGATCTGTCCAGGGAGGCAATCGAAACTGCCCACGCCAAGACTGAAAACAGCTTATCGGCGCTGAAAAATTTTGACTATGACAGTCTCTCCACCGCCAATCAGCTCACCTACGACATTCTCTATGATGCGCTTTCCACCGAGTTGTCCGCCGCAAAGTTTCTATATTATGAGGAACCACTGCGGCCGTCCACCGGCATCTCCTCCCAGCTCCCGGTGCTTTTCGCAGAGTACCGCTTTTATGACCGGGACGATATTGAGGATTATCTCTCCCTGATTGCCTGCACGAAAGATTATTTTCAGCAGATCGGCGTATACGAGACCGAGAAGGCAAAGGCGGGACTGTTTATGTCCGACACCCAGTGCAAGCAGCTGATCTCCCAGTGCGAAAGCTTTATCGCAAACCCCGATGAGCACTACCTGATCTTAACCTTTGAGAACCGGGTAAATGCCATGGAGGAACTGACAGAGGAAGAGCGGGCTGATTTCTGTTCCCGGAACGCTGCCCTGGTAAAAGAAACGGTCCTGCCGGCTTATCAACAGCTTGCCGATACCCTTTCTTCGCTGTGCGGCAGCGGAAAGAATGAATACGGCCTGTGCTATCTGCCGGAGGGCACCGACTATTACCGCTACCTTGTGTACTACAATACCGGCTGTTCCGATGATGTAAAAACGATTGCGGAGCGCATCCAGGCACAGCGGAAAGAAGATTTGTCTGACGCCTCTGCCCTGACCACAAAATACCCCACTCTCTGGGCGGAATGCCAGGATATCTCCCTCTCCGGTATGGATTCCGCCACGGCGCTCTCCACCTTACAGCAGGCGATGCTTGCTAATTTCCCGGCAGCGCCGGACACCACCTATACCGTAAGCAACATCGACGCCTGTATGGCTGATTTTATGGCACCCGCTTTTTATATCACTGCCCCCATCGACAACTACCGGGAGAACTCTATTTTTATCAACGCAGGCACGGACACCACCTCCATGCGCTACTTCACGACGCTGGCGCACGAAGGTTTTCCGGGACATCTGTATCAGACCGTCATGTCCTACGACGCAGGGCTCGCCCCGGTCCGCACCATCTTAAATTATCCGGGTTACGTGGAGGGCTGGGCGACTTACGTGGAGATGATCTCCTACGGGTATGCCGGGCTGACCGACGAGCAGGCAACCCTCCTTATGAAAAATCAGTCCGCCCTGCTCTCCCTGTATGCCAGCACCGACATCGGCATCCATTACAGCGGCTGGACGCTTGATGAGATGCGCACTTTCTGGGGTGCCTACGGCATCTCCGACGAGGCCACGCTTTTGGAGATCTATCAGCTGATCGTGGCGGAGCCCGCCCATTACTTAAAATATTACGTCGGTTATCTGGAATTTCTGGATTTAAAAAAGACCGCCCAGGAAACTTACGGTGACGCATACAGCGACATTGCATTTCACAGGGCAGTCCTTACCATCGGTCCGGCTCCGTTTTCAATTGTGGAAAAATATTTAGACCAGTATTATCATCCTGAAAACTAAACGGTTTTATTTTTCTTTGAAAATGCTGCGGAAAATGAGGCGCACAAACGGTCCTGCAAAGAAAATCTGTAAGCACAGTGCCATCGGGAAATTGAGCACAGTCGTCTCAAGCCACACCGCGATGATCTCTTTTCCCGGCGCCTTAAATAACAGTGTTGCCACGAAGCTCATCATCGGGCACATCAGGCACACGATCATCGAGCAGATGGCAAGCAGCACAAAAATCGGCTTGTCCTCTGCCGGGTTTACAAGGCGAAACGCCAGCTTCTGGGAAAGCTTCTCCACCACAAACAACTCTAAGATAACAGCTACCGGCCACATGATGATCAACTCATGAAACGCCAGCAAAAATACTTCGTTGGTCATCCCTCCGCGGTTTAGGGCAATGTTATAGCAGATCATTCCGTAAACCATGGCGAACGCCATCATCAGTGTAAATACTACATTCTGCAACTTTGTCTTTGGCATAATTGATACTCCTTTTCTCTACGTCTGTAATTTTAATTTTAGGCGTAAAAATACATGTGTGTTGTTCGTTCATCAGGTGAGCAAATGTCACACATGTATCGTTTCCAATTAGTACCAAAATATTTTCACTATTTATTTGTAGCGGTTGCCAGTATATCACAAATTTTCTTTTTGTGTAAGTATTTTTTTAGCCAGGTCGATTTTATCGGTCGGCAAGCAATGCCTGGTACACATCCCGCTTGCTGATGCCCCGGTCTTTTGCCACCAGCTTCATCGCTTCCTTGTGGTCGATGCCCTGCTCTTCATACACCGCCATATGCGCCTCGATGCTCATGCTCTCCCAGCTTTCCTGCTGCTCTTTCCGCTGCTCCTCGAATGTCTTTCCCTCCAGCACCAGGACATACTCTCCCCGGGGTTCGTTGTCCCTGTAAAAAATAAGACTGTCCTCGATTGTCGTCAATGTCTTTTCTTCATAGCGCTTTGTGAGCTCCCTGCAGATGGATAATCTGCGGTTTCCAAGCACTTCATGCAGCTCCTCTAAGGTCTTCACCAGGTGATGAGGCGCCTCATAAATGATGATCGTCCGGGTCTCATCAGCAAGTGAACCGAGCACATCGGCACGCTCTTTTTTATCCCTCGGCAAAAACGCCTCGAACGCAAACCGTCTTGTGGGAAGTCCCGACATCGTAAGCGCAGTAATGCACGCCGCCGGTCCCGGCAATGATGTCACCGGAATTCCCTCCTCATAGCAGATGCGAACCAGATCCTCACCGGGGTCGGAAATTCCCGGTGTCCCCGCATCGGTGATCAGGGCGATATTTTTGCCTTCACGCAGCTTCTCAACAAGCTGATATGCCTTCTCAATCTTGTTGTACTCATGATAGCTGGTCATCGGTGTCTTTATCTCGAAGTGGTTTAACAGCTTAATGGAATTTCTGGTGTCCTCAGCTGCAATTAAGTCTACTTCCTTTAAGGTACGCAGTACCCGGAAGGTGATATCCTCCAGATTTCCAATCGGGGTTGCGCACAAATATAACATTCCGCTCATGTAATTCTCATTCTCCATATTCCTCCGGCGGATGTCTGCCGGATTACTATTCCGTAGGTCAAAATCTGATACTATATTTTAATCGTTTTCCAGTGTAACATCCGTCGGCACAACTTCGCTGATCACATCCGAATCGATATGTTCCAGAATGTATGTAACCCTGAATTTGCCGCCGGAATTTTCACGCACATAGTCCGCCAGCTCCGCATTTTGGCTCAGATCAATCGAGACAAAATGGTCGTAGTTAAGG
>CAVCFM010000285.1:0-4446 GCA_963601305.1 bacterium
GTGTGTGAGCTGCATGAGAAGAAGAAAGCAGATTTTAATTGTGGATGATGTAAAACTGAATCGCACTTCATTTTCGGCAATTCTGCGGGATAAGTTTGATATTCTGGAGGCGGAAAATGGTAAAGTGGCGTTGGAGATGGTGGCGAAGCACCGGGAGACCATCGCGGCGATTATTCTCGATCTGATGATGCCGGTCATGGACGGCTTTGAGTTTCTGGAGCATTTTCGCAAGATAGAGGAATATCAGGGGATCCCGGTTGTCGTTGCGACAACCAGCGACGAGATGGACAATGAGCGCCATTGCTTAGAGCTCGGAGCCTGGGATTTTATTCCGAAGACGTTTCACCCGGAGATCATCCGTTTTCGTATTATGAATGCAGTGGAGCGCAGCAAGGTGCGCACCCTGGAATATGATTCGATGACGGGCATCTACAATGAACAGAAGTTTTTCCAGGCGACCAGAGAGATGTTAGATGACGCATACGATGAGAAGTTTGCATTTGTCCGCATTGATGTGGACCGTTTTAAGATGGTAAACATGTTGTATGGCGCGGAAGAGGGCGGCCGCATTATCTGCAAGATCGCGCAGGCGGTGTCCGAGACTGTGAAGAAAAATAAAAAAGGCACCTACGGAAGGATCAACGGTGATATTTTTGCAATCTGCGTGCCGTACAAGGGAAAGCAGGAGATCGAAAAGCTGGTCGAAGATCTGCGGAAGGATATCAAACAAAAGAATGAGCCGTATTATCTGGAGACTTCAGCGGGAGTCTATATTATAGAAGATACTTCAATGGAAGTCACCAAAATCTACGACAATGCCACGATCGCAGCAGGTCAGTGCAAGGGACAGTACATGGTACACAAGGTTTTTTACAGCCATGAGATGAGTGAGCACCTGATGCAGGAACAGCGGGTCATCAATGAGATGGATGAGGCGCTGGCAAAGGAAGAGTTTGTAGTCTATTTCCAGCCGAAATATGAGCTGACAAAAATGCAGCCATACGGGGCAGAGGCGCTGGTCCGCTGGCAGAAACCGGATGGAACGCTGGTTCCGCCGGGAGATTTTATCCCGATTTTTGAAAAAAACGGTTTTATTGTAAAACTGGATTATTATGTGTGGGAAAGGGTGTGCCAGTTTATCCGCAAGGAATTGGATTCCGGCAGAGACCTGGCTCCGATTTCCGTGAACGTGTCCCGCATCAACCTGTATAATCCACAGTTTCTGGAGTCGATCATTGATCTGGTGGAAACCTACAAAATTCCGCCAAAATACTTAAACCTCGAGATTACAGAGAGCGTATTTTCCGAGGATGCAACAGTCATACAGAATGCGGTCAATTATCTGCATAAGGCGGGATTTACGATTTTGATGGATGATTTCGGAAGCGGATATTCTTCCCTCAATATTTTAAAGGACGTGAACCTGGATGTGCTTAAGATCGACATGAAGTTTTTCACCAAGGGACCATCCGATGAGAAGGCAAGAAAAATTGTCGAGGCGGTCATCAAAATGGCAGATGCATTGGAGATGACAGTGATCGCTGAGGGCGTGGAAGACAAGGAACAGGTGGATTTTCTCTGTGAGTTGGGCTGCGACTATATCCAGGGCTATTATTTTGCGAAGCCGATGCCGTTGACAGAGTACCAGAAATTGTTGGATGAAAAATAAATCAGGTATATGGGCGCAGACATGTGCATATAATTAGAAAAGAAACGCAGCCCGGGTGCTTTGATGAAGGCAATGCTTTTTTTATCCGATGTGATGATACCGCTGCTGATTTTTACAATTGTTGGCTACGGACTTTTGAACAAACAGAACATATACGAGGAATTTATAGAGGGCGCTAAGGATGGATTTCATACGGTGATCGGAATTATGCCGACATTAATAGGCTTGATGGTGGCGGTGGGGATCCTCCGGGCGTCCGGTTTTTTGGAATTTTTTGCGGGATTGTGCGGCAGGGTGACGGCACAGATTGGATTTCCGTCGGAGCTTTTGCCCATAACGATTGTAAAAATGTTCTCCTCCTCGGCGGCAACGGGGCTGCTAATTGATATCTACAAGGAATATGGCACAGATTCTACGCTGGGAAAAATGGCGTCCATCATGATGAGCAGCACCGAGACGATTTTTTACACGATGTCGGTGTACTTTATGGCAGCCGGTGTGAAAAAAAGCCGCTATACACTGGCGGGGGCGCTGACGGCGACACTGGCGGGAACCGTGGCAAGCGTGGTGCTCGCAAAATATATGTAAAGATATTTGACAAATACCATAGAAGTGATATAATAAGTTATGTAAACAAGCGAAGCGGTTTCCGATGGAAACATGCGATGCAGATAGCGCGGGATGGAGCAGTCTGGAAGCTCGTCGGGCTCATAACCCGAAGGTCATAGGTTCAAATCCTATTCCCGCAACTCGACTATGTTGTACTTATAGTTTTAAACGAATGATAGATGTCCAGTTTTCAGGAAAGCCCATCAGGGTGAGTATCCGGGAATTTGGGCATTTTTTCTTGATACAGTTTCTTAATCCATGATAGAAACTCTTAAAATCCTCGTTATCGAGAAGATATTTTAAGATGATGACTTCTGAAAAAATATCTGTTTTTCCATTTTGAAAGCGACCATCAATCTGTGGAATATGCAGTTTTTGATGAACAACAGTATCGGTGATACTATCTTTTGTAACATAGCTAAAAAAGCGCTCTCCATGAGCACAGGCATTTCTGTGTTTGGTCATAACCGATAAAAAGGAGTGCATGTCTTTTCTACTGATATTGTGGAAATCTTTACAGACCTGAATTGGAACGCTCGCTTTTAAATAATCGTACATATGGGATAATTGACCGACTGTTAATATCTGAATTGTAAGCCAGAGAGGAACATTTTGATGATATTTTTTATAATGGGTTATGTAGGGATAATCACTCTTGTGTGTGATATGATATGAAAGAATTTGGATTAATTTTTGCACGTCATGGTGATTGGATTTTGTTATTTCGTAGTTGGATGGCGATAAATATTCGTTTTGATTTTCGCCGTAAAGTTCGGAAAAATGATAAGCCAGAGAGGATTTCACACTATGCTCGGCAATGAGTATGTATTGCAGAAAAATATTTCGCAATTCATTATCAAATCTGTAAAGAGCGTATATATCGTCAAAAGTGGTTCCGTCCTTATATTTCCCGGTTGTCGGATTCTTGAACACATCTTTATAACCAGAAATTAAAGAAAAATAGCTGGTCTTGGTTAATATCCGTTTTGCATAGGTTACATCGTGGATAGTAAGATTTTTTTCGGTCTGTAGGAAGATAAGCAGTTCATCATAAGATTTAAAAGGTTTTCCCACGCGGTTCATCCTTTCTTTTGTAGAAATGAGAAATGTCTGTAAATAACGAAAGGCCCCCGCAGGAGCCTTCCGGACCAAGGGCTTCACAAGTTTCCTCAGTACGTTCACTAAGTAAATTTTACTATGCTTTCCAAAAGAAGTCAAGGTATATTTACTTACAAATATAATATGTGATTTATGCGAAAATATGCATGTAAGAATGGACAAGGACACACCGTGTTTTACGGCAGCATCGCTGTGTCGGATATCTTAGTCACCACTTCTGCAGCCTGTCCATTTTCCACATAAAAGTACTTCTCCCGTGCAAAAAACAGCGTGGCGTAAGCATCGTCACCGCTATATAAGGTGGCATAGCCGTCTTTATTCAGCTCGCAGGTCCCGGTCAGAATTGGCTCGTCTGCCGTATCATATATGATAAATTCTGCGGTTTCATCGTCGGTCTCGTATGGAGCGATGGCGAGATATACAGAACCGCCAACCCCTGTGCTAATGTCACCGCTCCGGTAGGTGCCATAGAAATCGGAATTCGAAACGTCGCTGGTATACCGGGCGGATAAATAGGTATTCGTCGCATAGATACAGATAACGGCGGTCAGAACGACGGCAAGCAGGGAAAGACATAAAACTTTCTTTTGATTCATTGTAAGAACCCTCCTTATTATTTATAGAAAACAAGATAACTTTATGATAATATAAAAAGGTATATCTTACAAGCGGGGAGAAGTAATAATAGGGAGAGACATTATGGGACAGATACCGATTATAATTCCAGCTTATGAGCCGGACCAGAGACTACTTAGTTTATTGCACGAATTTGAAAAATATGGGCTTGGACCGGTGATATTGGTAAATGATGGAAGCGGGGGCGCTTATCAGGGCATTTTTGATGAGGCGGAGGAGTTGATAACAGCAAACGGCGGATGTGTGCTGACGCATCCGTGTAACATGGGAAAAGGAAGAGCGCTAAAGACAGCGTTTTCCTATGTCCTGGAAAAATATCCGGCTGCGATCGGAGCAGTCACGGCAGACTCAGACGGGCAACATTCGGCGGAATGTATCAAAAAAGTTGCTACGGCGTTGGAGGAACATCCAGG
>CAVCFM010000285.1:4459-4817 GCA_963601305.1 bacterium
ACGATCACGGAAAAAGTATTTGCGTATGCCGCAGGCACACATATCACGGACACGCAGACCGGTCTTCGCGGAATACCGGCAGCATTTATGCGGGAACTTGGAACGGTAAAAGGCTACCGGTTCGAGTTCGAGATGCAGATGTTGTTGGAGTGTGCAGGAAAATATGAGATTACGGAGATCCCGATCAAGACGATCTACGATTCCAAGGAGAACCACCAGACACATTTTAAGCCGGTGCGGGATTCTATCCGGATATATCGGATTTTGGGTGGAAAATTTATCCGGTACATATTGTCAGCGATTTCTTCCTGCGCGATAGATCTGTCACTGTTTACGGTATTTTGCATCTGGCTAAAGC
>CAVCFM010000286.1:0-2816 GCA_963601305.1 bacterium
AGGCTGCCGAGGAAAATGATGTGCCGCTTTACCGGGATGATGCGCTGGCGGGTACCCTTGCCAAGCTGAAAATCGGAGACACGATCCCGCCGGAACTCTATGAGGTGGTGGCGGAGATCCTTGTCTTTGTGGATGATATGGACCGCATGAAGGCAAAACTGCAAAAATCAGGACTGATTTAAGAGGAGCGGGAGTTTGAACACACGGAAAACGGGAGCTGAATATGAGCAGATCGCGGCGGAATATTTGCAGGAGAAGGGGTATCGTATTTTAGAGCGTAATTTTCGCTGCCGCTATGGGGAAATCGACCTGATCGCAGAGCAGGGAGGAACGCTTGTCTATGTGGAGATTAAATACAGAGGCAGCGTGCGGTGTGGGAATCCATTAGAGGCGGTGGATGCAAAAAAGCAGCGACGCATCTGTAAAACCGCACTGTATTATTACACATATCACGGCTATGAAACGGAGCGTCCGTGCCGTTTTGATGTGATCGGAATTGACGGAAGCGGAGCGATCATGCACCTGGAAAATGCATTTGAATTTCGGCCGTAAATGGTAGTTGATTTTGAACTTGACAACAAAAATATTCTGATATATTTTTAACAAAGTATCTATTTGGATGCAGGGGAGGAGAATACATATGAATTTCAAAAAGATACAAACAAAAATGCTGGTAACACTTCTTCCGGCGATCGCGATTGCGATGGTTGTGCTCACACTGATATCGGCACTGTCATGTTCGGCAATCGTGAATGAACAGATCAATCAGAATATGGAGTCCACACTCGAGGCGGAGGCGGGAAATATTGACGACTACTTAAATGTGGTAGAGTCAATGGCACAGACGATATCGCGCACCGTTGGAACGACCTATAAAGTGATGGAACTTTCCCAATATGAAGACATGTTGGCTGCCATTATTGCAGATAATGACATGGTGCTCGGCAGTGGTATCTGGTTTGCACCATACGCGTATGACAAGGACGAGGAGTATGTAGGACCTTATCTCTATAAGGATGGAGATAAGATATCCACGACCTATGATTACAGTAATGCATCCTATGACTATTTTTCACAGGATTATTACACCATAGCGAAGGATGCGACGGGACCGGTAATTACAGACCCCTATTATGATGCGACTACCGATACGATTATGTCGACCTGCACGATGCCGATATACGATGGACAGACGTTTATCGGATGCGTGTCTGTCGATGTGGAGCTGTCCTCAATTGAAAATGTCATCGCATCCATTCATATCGGTGATGGCGGTACTGCATTTTTACTGTCAGAGGGTGGCACCTATCTCGCAGGTGTGGATGATGAGAAGATAACGAACAATCAGTCGATTTTGGACGATGAAAATACATCCCTTGCCAGTGCGGGCAGCACCATTGTGGCATCGGAGAGCGGAGAAAGCAACTATACGGTTTCGGATGGAACCGAGTATAATCTGTATTATGGTTCGATCCCTTCAACAAACTGGCATGTGGTCATTCAGATGCCAAAATCAGAATTGTTCCAGTCTACGTTACAGCTGCTCTACAAGCTGGTTGTAGTCTGTGTGATCGCACTTGTGGTGTGCTGTGTGATCGTACTGCTTCAGGTATCGTCGATTGCAAAGAGTATCAAGCGGGTTCAGGTGTTTGCACAGAATCTGGCAAAAGGTGATTTTACGATTGATACATTGGAAGTAAAATCAAAGGATGAACTTGGTACGATGGGTAGTTCACTGAATGATATGTATGTTGGAAACCGTGATGTGATCAGCAACATTTCCGAACATTCGGCTGACATTGCCGATTCCAGCAACCGGTTAAAAGCTTCTTCCGGAAAGCTGTTGGATGAGTTCTCAGAAATCCAGACCTATATGTCACAGATTAATGAGGCGATGATGGCTTCGAGTGCAGCGACAGAGGAAGTCAACGCCAGCGCAGAGGAAGTTAATTCATCCGTGGAGGTGCTTGCATCTGAGACAGAAGAGGGCATGAAGATATCACAGGATATCAAGAAGCGTGCAGCGTCTGTGGAGGAGACCAGCAGAAACTCCTACCAGTCGGCAACACAGCTGTCCACACAGTTTGAGCAGCAGTTAAACAGCAGTATTGAGAATGCCAGGGTAGTAGATAACATCGGAGAACTTGCCAATATCATTGCAGGAATTGCGGAGCAGATTAACCTGCTTTCCCTTAACGCATCCATTGAGGCTGCAAGAGCGGGAGAACAGGGAAAAGGCTTTGCAGTGGTTGCCGGTGAGATCGGAAAGCTTGCAGGAGAGACGGCGAGTGCAGTCGGCGATATCCAGGCGACGATCGCAAAGGTTCAGGAGGCGTTCCAGCAGCTCTCCGGTGACTCCAAGGGATTGCTGGCGTTTGTACAGGATACGGTTACACCGGATTATAATCTTTTTGTCGAGACGGCAAGCCAGTATGGCAAGGACGCAGAATTTTTTGCCAATATCTCAGGCAAGGTATCAGACATGTCTGCGAATGTGCAGAAGATTATGGGCGAAGTGACGCAGGCGATCCAGAATATTGCAGAGTCAGCTCAGGATACAGCAGAGATCAGTGGCAAGGTATTAAATTCCGTGGAGGATGTATCGGATACCGTGGAAGACGTATCCAATATGTCAGTGAAACAGCAGGAGATTGCAGATAATCTGGATTCCGTTGTCAAGAAGTTCAAATTGTAAGAGGACGTAAATAAGGGTTAAGCCAGGGTGTTTCGGAAATGGAGCGCCAGGGCTTAGCCCTTTTTTCAAGTTGATGTTTATAATTGAGTATGCTAAAATAGTGGAAAGCATATTTCTACTT
>CAVCFM010000287.1:0-2721 GCA_963601305.1 bacterium
TGTTTTCTCTGGTCAATCCCGCCTTATTAAGCACCTCGTCAAATGCCTGCTTCGGTCCCTTGGTGCCGGTTCCCGCCTGCACCAGGGACTTTGCAATAACCTCGGCGCCGTCCTTTAAAATGACACATTTTGAAGTTGTAGAACCTATATCAATTCCTAATGTATACATATTGCTCCTTCATTAACCGATACGTTTGCATCCGGTTGCCTCTCCAGCTGCGATCATCGCATCAATCTGTTCCTTGGAATATCCCAGTCTTGCAAGCACTGCCTCGGTATCCTCTCCTAAGAAACCGCCTCTCTCATATGCAGGAAGCTCGGTATCTGCAAACATAACCGGAGTACGGACCATCGCACGCTCCTCGCCATTCGGGAATTTTACCTTGGTCAGCGCATCGGAGCCCCATGCCTGCGGGTCCTCCAAAATCTGATCCCAGGTCTGGCAGACAGCGTATGGTAAATCTGCCTCATCCATTCTTGCACACATTTCTTTTAACGTGTATTTGCCAATCTCTGCGTCCAAGATTGCGTAGAACTCATCCAGGTTATTCTGTAAGTTTACCTGCGGATAGAATCTCGCATCATCGATCAGATCCTCACGCTCGATAACTTTCATAAACAGTGGATAGTGGAAATCATATCTCGGCATTGCGATCTGGATCCATTTGTCATCCTTAGTCTTGTGGGATACGTTCAACGGGTTCGCAATGTGTTTTCTGCTGATCGGGAACTGGGTTGACACATCTCCGTACTGGCTGCACTGCAGATATAAGGAAATATCCCAGAGTGCAGTGTGGTATAAGGAAACGGTTACCTGATCGCCCTTTCCGGTCTCTCTTGCACGATATAATGCAGCGATAATACCGGATGCAAGATATAAACCAACCTGATGGTCACCAAATCCTGCGATCGGGGTCATCGGCATGGAATCCACATCATACATGGTTCCCATGACACCACCGCGTGCAAAATATGCGGTAAAATCAAATCCCGGCAGATCTTTGTCCGGTCCCTTTTCGCCGTATCCGCTGACATAACCGAATACCAGTTTCGGATATTTTGCCTTTAAAGACTCATAGTCGAGACCGGATCTCTTTAATCCGTTCTGACGGATATTTGTAATAAAAATATCGCACTCTGCGATCAGCTTCTCTAATGCTTCTCTTCCTGCCTCTGTCTTGGTATTTAAGGTAATGCATTTTTTACCGGTGTTCTCAAGTGCAAAGGAAGTATCCTCTGCATCTCCGTATGGACGTCCCTCGTTGACTGCGGTATAACGCAGCGGGTCGCCGTTCGGGGACTCTACCTTGATAACGTCTGCGCCCAAATCTGCCAAATATCTTGCGCAGCATGGACCTGCGATAAATGTTGCCAGTTCTACTACTTTTACCCCTTCAAGCGGGCGTTTCATTTCACTCATTTTTTATTCCTCTCTTCCCTACAAAATCTCCTTGAATGTCTCGATCATCGTGCGTACCTGCTCGTAGTTTTCCATCTGTCTGTCGACTTCCACGAGGATGATCGGAAGATCTGCCTCCTCACATGCTTTTTTGATCAACGGATAATCAAATTCCTCCGGGTCACAGAACTTCGTCAGCACTAAGATAACACCCTTGGCATCTGCTGCCTTCGCGTCCTCCACGATCTGGTGCACACGCTTTTTCTCTACATCGTAGAGCACGGAGCAGTTGTCCATTGCAGCGAACTTCTCTGCCAGACTGTCTAATGCGGTAGCTGCCTCTGGAGCATCTGTGCGGTACTGTCTGCTCTCAGCAGCAATGTCATCACATACAACCTGTAATCCGTTGTCATCAAAAATCTGAAGCAGGGATGGGCTGTCTGCCAAAATACCACTTGTCATGACTTTGATCTTTTTGCCAGATGGCTCTTCGCTCTTTAATGCCTCTATCAGCTCTTTTACAAGTGCTGTGTGCTCTTCTTTTAACATGAAGTATGCGCTCTTAAATACATCGCTGCGCTCTGCTGCCGATACTTCCGGATGTGCCTGACAGACTTTTACAAACTCACGCATCACTGCATTGTGCGCATTGTATACCTGGATGGATTCTGCCAGTGCCGCATCGTCAAACTTCGTGCCGCATGCTTTTTCCAGATCTGCGATCACACGCTCATAACCGGCTTTTGTATATGCCTTTCCGAAATCCGGCTTACGGTTCTGCGGATAAGTCATCGGGATAAAAGGAATTGACGGAACCGCATATTTCCAGTTTTCTCCTAATACCTTTAAGCTGTCGCAGAGACTCGGGATCACGATGGCGGAAACGCCCTCATAGGTACCGTTCATACCAAGCTCTAAGATACTCTGCATAACAGAGCAGATAAATGCCGGGAAATATTTTTTGGACTCATTTAACTGAATGTCAGCGCCCCAGGCTCCCATCGGCACCATTCCCATAGAGTGGACGATCTCTTCCGGTGTGTATACCGGAGCCATCAATACTACTTTTTTGCCTTCTGCAATATAACGTTCTTTTGCCGCCTGTGGATTGGTGGCAGTCTCATGAAATTTTCCAAATAATTCTTTTGCAGTCATCCTAGCGTACCCCCTTATTAGATTCCATGATTTCCATTAAGCCCTGCACTCTGGTGTCATACTGTGCCTCTGAGAAGTTACGCGGGTCTGCCTGGTCACCGTCGAAGCTTACGACCGGAATGTTACATTCCTCACCAATCTGGCGGCTCATCTCATACATAAATCCA
>CAVCFM010000288.1:0-1176 GCA_963601305.1 bacterium
ATGCAGATGGATCGGAGGTAATTAACTTCGGATGCTTTCCTGATGATAAGGAAAAGTATTCTTACATTGAAATTGCATTACTGATTGGAATGCTGATTAATTACAAGATAGTCGATTTCGTTGTGACAGGCTGCTCTTCAGGACAGGGAATGATGCTTGCCTGCAATAGTATGGCAGGAGTTTTGTGTGGGTATGCACCAACGCCCAAAGATGCATACTTATTTGCTCAGATTAATAATGGAAATGCCATATCTCTACCATTAGGAGAAGATTACACATATGCGGGTGAAAAGAATCTTGAGGAAACGATAAAAGCATTGTTTTCTGAACCATTTGGAGGCGGTTATCCTAAGAGTGAGGCAAGCCGCAAAATTGCAGATGCAAACAAGTTAAAGGAAATAAAATTTAAATCGCAGATTAAGTTTGACAAGCTGCTTGAAGAATTGGAACAAGAAATGGTAGCTAAGGTGAGTAATAAATTTGAATTTATTACTCATACATCCAATAGGTAAAATATACATATAGCGATCAGGATAATCTCAAGGGAAAAAGAGGTGAGTATGAAAAAAAGAATAATAAGCAGTGGCTTTATTTTGGGTTTAATTTTGTTGATGATATTTATGGCAATGAAAACAAATAAAATTGTGATAGAGAATATTAATTGGCAGACAAAGGAGTGCGAATTAACCGGATGGAGTGGAAACTGTACTTATTTAACATATAATGATATCACCTATTATTTTAAAACAGATTCTTTTGATGATAAACAAGCAGAAAAATGTGTCTGGAAGATTAACAATATTTTGGAATATGTGGATTCCGTTTTTCCAGGAGACACTATAGATGATATGAAAGTATATATTGGATTTCAGGATGGAGAGGTCCTGGATAGAAAGAATGTTTCGATCATGGATAATGCTTCTGGAGAATATGATAGTATTTGGGCAATTTTAAAAAAGAGAAATATTGATACTTTGAATTTGGCAGAGCAGTATGGATTGCTGTATGCATATGGCGTGAAAAATGGAATCATTCAGGAGAAAATCAGCAGAAGTGAGAAGAACAAGATACAGGAACAGCTGAATGAATTTTTGAGCAAAGAAGAAAATCATAAATTTATGGATTTTAATATTCCAATGCTGGAGACTGCATATTTTACGGAAGAAGAAGCCGAAA
>CAVCFM010000288.1:1186-5248 GCA_963601305.1 bacterium
TGACAAAGTTGGCAGCAAAACAATTTGCAATCTGGTATGTAGAGCAATATTCCATACAGGAGTTAGAAAACTTATGTAAAGAGGTAAAGAATGCCGATACAGGCATGTTAGAACAAAGGAAAAATGAATGGCTGACAAGTATTGGATGTACAGTTGAATATAAAGAGTTTAGCAAGATATTGTTCCAATATAATAATTATACAGATATAGTGCCAAGGGCTTCGTATAAAATTGAAGAGGAGGACTGTGTGTGGTTATGGGATGATGAAGATGTTACAACATATGGTTATGAGTACATGGTTGAAAACTATAATCGCATAGAGCCATTAAGAGAAGAGGATTTTGCAGAAGCGAGAGAGTACCTGAGCGCTTATTTGCCAGACAAACTTGAAAAAGTGAAAATAAAAACAAATTTTGCAATCAGTGACGTGTCTTCCATAAGTGAGTATGTTGTGGCAAGACAGACGATAGAAGTGCCGAGGGGATGGGAGGAGGCATCTTTTTCCCTGTTACATGAGTATTGTCATTATTTGACAGTTGGAGAGGGAAAATTACTGGACAGTAAATCTGTATTTTTAGAGTGGTATTCCGCTGGATTGTCAGGTTTTATATTACAGAATAAGGAAGTGTCCCTGCTTACGGATTATATAGACAAAGAATATCTGAGAGAACTGGGAATTTGGAATGATAAAGATAATTGCTGTCAGCTATCCACCTTATATAAGAGGGGAGCAATGAGAATGTATTATGAAAAAAAATCTCAAAATGAAAACAAGGAGAGCTTTTTTGTTTCCTTCGGAGGATTAAGTTATGGAGAGAGAGGCACATTATTTTTTTATGTAACGGAAACATATGGATTTGAAAAAATGATTGAACTTGGAAAACATGAGGACACCGGGTTTGAGGAAGTTTTGGGAATTACGTTCCAAGAGTTGTATTTCGATATGATCGACTGGTTAAAACCACAGATGGAAGATGATGAGTGGCTGAAGCAGAAGCTGGAAGAGGAAGGTTATAATTTGCAAATTTAGCATCCAAAGGTATTGTCCCAATGGCGGACATGAGATGGGGTAAATGGTAAAGGATTGAGTGTATGATATCTTTTTGCAGGAGCCGTTTATACTATGAACAAAACGTATTGCAAAACGCCATACAACGTGGTACGCTAAAAACGAACAGGAGGTGCATGTTATGGCAGCAAAAACAGCAAATGTTACAGCACGTATTCAACCGGATATAAAAGAACAGGCAGAGGCAATTCTGGAAAGACTTGGTATTCCGGTATCCGTATTTATCGATATGACATACAGACAGGTTATTATGAGAGATGGAGTACCTTTTTCATTGGAGATCCCTGATAAGCTTGTTACAAGAGATACATTGACAAAAGCAGAGTTTGATACGATGATGCAGACTGGTCTGTCACAGGCTAAGAGGGATGATTCCGTTTCCGTTGATGAGGCTTTTAATCAGTTAAAAACGGAGATATAATGTATGGACAATGAATACGAAGTAAAAGTAACCAGACAGGCATTGGAGCAGATGAGGTCAATCGTTCATTATATTTCATATGATCTTATGGCACCGGAAGCAGCTGAAAATTTTTTGAATGATTTGAAATCAGCTATAATGAAGCTGGCTGCTTTGCCGAAAAGACATTCTCTGATTGATGAAGAACCATGGAGAAGCGAAGGGGTACGAAAGATTGTGGTGAAGAATTTTTTTTGTATATTATTGGGTAGATGATGAGAATAATAAAGTTCAGGTAACGGCAGTAATTTATAGTAAGAGAGACCAAATAAAACAGCTTGCAAATATGGATATGCCTTATTTGTGATAATAAGTTCATATTGTGAAATAGTTAATCAAGTAAAATAGTCAACCAAGGAGGCATTATGCATTACGAAAGAATTTTTTATCCAGGAAAAGAAAAAGTCTACTTAGACTGTTACGTGTTAAACAGCGGCTTAAAGCTCGGTCAGGACATGGCGCGTCCGGCGGTGATCATCTGTCCGGGTGGCGGCTATGTGTATCTGTCACCGAGAGAGGCAGAGCCGGTTGCGATGGCATATGCGGCAAAGGGAATCCATGCGTTTGTACTGAATTATTCCGTGGGCTGGGAAGCGAAGGGCTTCCAGCCGTTAAAGGAGATGGACTGGGCGATCGCGCTTATCCGCGAGCACGCCAAAGAGTGGAATGTCGACCCGGACAAGATTTTGGCCTGCGGTTTTTCAGCGGGAGGACATCTTGCGTTTGCAAGCGGAATGTTGGGAAAAGAAAAGCCAAACGGTATGATCTTAGGATATCCGGCGACCGATTTTAGCGGCGAGGCAGGAGAATTTATGAAGATGTTCCTGATCGGGAAGCAGGAGCTTACCGAGGAAGAACAGGCATGGCTCAACCCAACCAGCCAGATCACAAAGGATGCGCCGCCACTGTTCGTATTTACAACCGGGGAGGACGCGCTGACGAGAAGGATGACATTGGATCTTGTCATGGAATATGACAAAAATGAATGTCTCTGCGAATATCACTTGTTCCAGAAGGGACCGCATGGATACAGTCTTGCCAATGCCACAAGTGCAGACGGTTCCAGCCAGGTCATCAATCCGCATGTGGAAAAATGGCTTGATCTGAGCGTGGAATGGTTGTTCTCGGTATTTGGCGAACCGGAATTCAAGGATGTCTCCACCAGCCATATGATGGAGGCAATCAAAGAACTTGGAATTCCGCTGCCGGGGGAGGCAAACGGCAACGGCGTGGAAAATGCGTAACAATGATTATTAACAATTCTGAAACAAAACTTAAACATTAGCTAAACATAAAATGCCTATGATAGGTATCACAAAGAACTTATCATAGGCATTTTTTTTTGGAAACAATCTACGATGAAATTTGAGAAAGGACATGTATGATTATGAGAGCAGCGTTATACAATGGACAAAAAAATATACTTATGACGGAGCTGGAGACTCCGGTGGCAGGCGATGATGACATTGTTGTAAAAAATATTTATGCGAGTATTTGCGGAACCGATGTGGCTGTATATGAGCATGGACCAAACACTGGGCATCGGATTACAATCGGAAGCGAGTTCGGACATGAGATGGTGTCGGAAGTGGTTCAGGTTGGAAAAAATGTGCAGGATATTAAAGTGGGAGACCGTGTGTATCCGTACCCGCGGCTTGCGAAGGGAGACCCGAAGAGAGCGGGGACAACAGGCGGATTTTCTGAATATGTGTTGATCCCGAATGTAAAAATGGGGCAGGGAGTCTATGCGGTACCGAATTCCATTCCGTCCAAAGTGGCAAGCCTGATAGAGCCGTTTACCGTGGGATGCCGGGCGGCGAGACGTTCCTTCCCGCGTGAAGGAGAAAAAGCAATCGTTTTTGGCGCTGGAACGATTGGCATTGCAGCAGCGATTGCGTTGAAGCATTTGGGGTGCAGTAAAGTCATGATTTGCGACCACTCAGATTTTCGGTTGGAGCGGGCAAAACTTCTGGGATTTGAAATTTGTAATAATGGCACGGAGAACCTGCGCAACAGGGCAGAGGAAGTTTTCGGCAGTGCAATGTCAGCACTTGGCGTAACCTGCGATGTAGACATATATATCGATGCAGCAGGTGCAGATGGCATCATCGAGACCTACCAGAGCATGGGAAAAGTAGATTCACGGATGGTGGTTGTGGCGGTAAAAGCGGGGCTGCGTCCGATTGATGTGCTTGCCATGACCTATGGACAGCATGCCATCATTGGTTCCGGCGGCTATAATCCGGAAGATGTACGTGATGTGCTTGCGATTATGGAAAGCGGAAAATGGGATATTGAGAGTATCATCACCCATGAGTATCCGTGGGAGGAACTGCCGCAGGCGATTGAAAAGGCGGCGCAGGTGGACGAGGCGTTAAATGTGGTAATCCATTATTGATGCTGATTCCAATGACAAAAGGCTTAAAATAAGAGGATTTTATAAAAATACTACCTTACTTTGCAAAGGTAGTATTTTATGTTTGCGCGCCATGGGCGCACTCTAACGGGTGAAAGTCCCGAACACGCCCAGAT
>CAVCFM010000289.1:0-2527 GCA_963601305.1 bacterium
GATTATATCACACCGATCAGCGATGAGATCAAGCGGCAGATGAGAGAGCAGATGGAAGCCGATGAGAATGTGATGTACTGGGTGGATGACACGGAGATACCGGAGTGGAACTTTACCGAGATCACCGATGAGACCTCTTTTTATATCAACGAGAATGGCAACATCGTCATCAGTTTCAACGAGGGCGACGTGGCTCCGATGTATATGGGTGTCGTCACGTTTGAGATCCCGTCCGACGTTGTTGCGGGAATCTTAAAGTAACGATGAATGCAATTTGACATTTTTCCATGAATTAGGTAAAATTATACGAGCAAAGAAGAGTTAGCTGGGTGCAGTATTTGCACCCAGTTTTTCCGTGTGAAAGGAATAATGGAATGATATCGAACCATAAAATACAAACAGCATTAGACGAGATAAAAGAGATTTCAAAGATAGATCTGGCACTTTACTCAGATAAGGGCAAGATGGTGGCAGCTACGTTTGAGCCGGAAGGCGATATGGAGCACGCGGTGTTATCGTTTGCAGATTCCATGGCAGACAGTCAGATGGTGGCAGGATGTCATTTTTTTAAAGTCATTGTGGAGGGCGAGTTAGAGTACGTGCTTCTTACCTATTCCCAGGCGGAGGATGCTTATATGGTGGGACGGCTTGCCGTGTGCCAGATCCGCAACCTGGTGTCTACCTACATGGAACAGTTTGACCGCAATAATTTTATGCAGAATATTTTGCTGGGCAATATGCTCGTGGTGGACATGTACAACAAAGCCCAGAAGTTACATATCGAGCAGACACAGCGCGTTGTGTTTGTCATTGAGGTCGAGGGCAAAAAGGACGCTACAGTTATGGAACTGGTAAAAAACCTTTTTGTGACCCGGGCAAAGGATTTTGTGACTGAGGTGGACGAGCAGAGCATTATCCTGATCAAGGATACGAAGGAGATGGACAGCGAGGAAGATCTGCGGGCGCTTGCATCCATGATCGTCGACAACATTCATGCGGAGGCGATGGTGCGCGTGCGTGTAGGTTACGGCAATCGCGTGAATAATCTGCAGGATATCGCCAAATCCTATCAGGAAGCGAAGATGGCGTTGGAAGTCGGACATATTTTTTACGCAGAAAAAGAAATCATTGCTTATAGCTGTCTTGGAATCGGCCGTCTGATCTATCAGCTTCCGATGTCGCTGTGCGAGATGTTTATCCAGGAGGTATTCGGGGATGAAGTGCCGGATATCTTTAACGAGGAGACGACAACGACCATCCAGAAGTTTTTTGAGAACAACCTGAATATCTCAGAGACGGCAAGACAGCTGTACGTGCACCGCAACACGTTAGTGTACCGGCTGGAGCGTCTCCAGAAGATCATCGGTTTGGATATCCGTAAATTTGATGATGCGATGACCTTCCGCATTGCGATGATGGTACTTGCGCATATGAATTATCATGAAGTTGAAGAATAGGAGTTATAGATTTTATGGCAAAACAAGCAGCATACGATGAGCATAGTATATCGGTTCTTGAGGGCTTAGAGGCAGTCCGCAAGAGACCGGGTATGTATATCGGAAGTGTCTCAAGAAAGGGATTAAACCATCTGATATATGAGATTGTGGACAATGCGGTGGACGAGCATCTGGCGGGAGCCTGCGATACCATCCATGTCACATTGGAGGCAGACGGTTCCTGTACGGTGGAGGATAACGGACGTGGTGTTCCGGTGGGTATGCATGCGAAGGGCGTATCGGCTGCGCGTATCGTGTATACCACCTTACATGCCGGCGGTAAATTCGATGACTCTGCCTATAAGACCAGCGGAGGTCTGCACGGCGTGGGTTCATCGGTCGTAAATGCGCTTTCCACCTGGATGGATGTGGAGATCAGCAGGGATGGATACATTCATCACGACCGCTATGAGCGCGGTGTTCCGGTGGTTGCATTAGAAAACGGATTGCTGCCGAAGATCGGGAAGACAAAAAAGACAGGAACCAAGGTAAGTTTCCTGCCGGACCCGGAGATTTTTGAGAAGACCCGCTTCAAAGAGGACGAGGTAAAAAGCCGTATGCATGAGACGGCATACTTAAATCCGAACCTGACGATTGTCTATGAAGACCGCCGCGGCGAGGAAGTGGAGCACATTGTGTACCATGAGGAGGAAGGCATCAAGGGATTTGTCAAGGACTTGAACAAGAGTACCGAGGTGCTTCACGATGTGGTTTATTTTAAGGGCGAGAATGAAGGCATCACGGTGGAGGCAGCGTTCCAGTACACCAATGAGTTCCATGAGAATATCTTAGGATTCTGTAATAATATTTTTAACGCGGAGGGCGGTACCCATATCACCGGATTTAAGACGGTGTTTACGACGGTGATCAACTCCTACGCCAGAGAGCTTGGCATTTTAAAGGAAAAGGATGCCAACTTTACCGGTGCGGATGTCCGAAATGGAATGACGGCAGTGGTGTCCATCAAGCACCCGGATCCGAGATTCGAGGGACAGACCAAGACAAAGTTGGACAATCAGGATGCATCGAGA
>CAVCFM010000290.1:0-2109 GCA_963601305.1 bacterium
TAACCATCCTCTTCAAACGCGATGTGACAGGTCTCCTTTGCAACCGCATCCCGCAGCAGATTTCGTCCATTGTTGGCATAATAATATCCCAGACGAAACAGTGTACTGTCGTTTGTCCCGTCCACGCAGAAGTTTTTATCCACAATAATCGGTTTTCCTGCCCGCAAAAAATCGGTTAACTCCGCCAACTTTTTCTTCGTCATGCCATTGTATCCGTCCAGATTGTCTGACGCATCCTGCCCGGCGCCAAAGAAAATAAGATCATATTCTGCATTCAGATCCGTCATATCGCAGGCGAGCCCGTAACCTGACATCGTGGTAATCTCCACATCTGTTTCCATATCCCCGGCAAACCACGGGATCATACTTTTATAAAACAGCTGCCAGCCCTCGTCGCCGTAAATAAATTCACTGTCTAAAGAGACTTCCAGAATGTGCAGACTCTTTTTATATCCGAGATTTCCGCCTGCATACTGCAGTGCATAGGAAAGTGCCTGCCCCATGTTAAGTGTCTCAGCCCGGCTCCCGGTCTGTTCCTCATAAAAATCAAACACCTCACTGTTTCCGCCCTGCCTGTAATCATCGTCCCCGTATCCCACCGGTACAAGTTCCGAAAAATCTGTGTAGACATTCCAGCTGCCACCAAATGTCACGATATCTCCAAACACCTCTATCCCGCCGCGGACTAGAATCTGTGACTCATGCATGACCGAAATCCCATACTGTGTCAAAAATGTCTCCTCGTCCCACACTGTCACTGCGTCTGCATCCCCACTGCTCTTGTATGCGCCCGTCACAAATGTCCTGCCATCGATGGTCACCTCCTGTGACACAAACCCGGAATTCTCTCTGACAAAATAGTCATAAAATGTCTTCGGTCCATACTGCATCAGCATCAGATATAATTTTTCAATGTTGTAATCCGCCTCGCCGGACTGCTCGGTATCCTGTATCATAAGCGCCGCCGGATGGTCCGATGCCATGCGCGCAACGATTGCCATGACGGCATTCCACGACAGATCATTTCCATCTTTGCCGTTAAACGAGGTCTGTCCCTGCTGTTCCTCCGTCAGACCAATTCCCTTTTTATTGTACACCTGCCAGTATACCTGCAGGTTCTGCTCATCTTTGATCGCAGACAGCACGATCATATCTGCGGCATCGATCAGTCCCAGATTTTCATCTGTCAGCTCATCCGGTGTCACAGTAATCACCTGCGAACAGAAGCCGTCATAAGTGGATGCCCCTTCAAAAAGTGCCGGGATCAACAGATCACGGTTCACACAGGTTCCTTCATCCCCAAATTCAAAATAGGTTTCCATCCCGGATACAAACTCATATTTTAAAGTCTCATCCTGCATGATGGCATGCACATCGATGGGCTCACATCCCGGAATCAGATATCCGATTGTCGCCATACTCTGATTTGGCACAATCTCTAAGATGGTAAAGGGATTTTCCTCGGTTCCTATGTCGGCATCCGTGTTTTTCGCTGCATAGGATATCCCATCACCCCGGGATGTCCCCACCGCTCGCGCCGTCGACTGTTTGGCGAACACTGCTATTATGAACACGAACATAACGCAGACTGCTGCAGCCAGCCCATTTTTCACATTTTTTCTCATCGGCACTCTTTCTCCTTACGCCATCTCACATCTCATCCCAAAACAGCTGTGTCACATCCCCGCTGTAACACACCGGATTGCGCGGTGCGATCACAAGCTCTGTTTGCAGAGGTCTGCCGTTTTGCTCCCACTTAAGCGCGACCCGCACCTCTTTGATCTGTTCGCCTGCTTCGCTCTCCTTAATTTGGGCTCCATCCGCATCCAGACAGGTAACGGAAAATGATGTCACATACTGCCCGAACAACACCTCATCACAGTCTTCTTCCACATTCCACTGCCCGCTCGCTAACTCCTCCCTATCCAGCGTATATCTGCTGTATAGCAGCTTTTCTTCTCCGCCAGGATAGGTAATGACCACTTTCTCTGCCGCCTCTTTTGTCTCATCATAGCTGTAGAACGCCACATCATAACGCCCCTCTGTCTCGTCCGACTCTACCCATATCCCGCGCGATGCAGCCAGGATAAGATTTTGCAGCTGGCTCTC
>CAVCFM010000291.1:0-4379 GCA_963601305.1 bacterium
TGCGATATCGGTATAAGCATCCCACGCGCCCATGGTCCAGCCTGCTGCAAAGTTGGTATAAAGTGGAATTGCATCAGTGTTATCTTTGATCTTCTGCAAATCCTCTAAAAATTCATCCGGCGTCTTTGGTGACTCTGTGATTCCGGCAGCCTCCCACACTTTTTTGTTATAAGCAATACCGGAAGCGGTACCGCCGTTTGCAATACCATATACGGTATTGTTATAGGTCTTTTCCTCACAAAAATTGTAGATCGCATCCAATGTATCAAAATCACCCAACGGGGTAAAATACTCGGACAGTTCATCTTTTGCCACCGAAGTCGGGATAAAACACAAATCTCCCCAGTCACCCGTTGTCAATCGAAGCTCCAACGATTCCTCATAATCGGTAATGCCCTCATATTCCACAGTGATATTCGGATAGAGCTCCATAAACTGCTCGGCATATCCTTTATATACCGTGTCCACGATATCGGTTCTGTTCGTAAGCACCTTGATGGATGCTGTCAGATCCTTGTAATCCTCTCCTACTGTAATCTCATCGATGGTAGGGATTTCCGATGCAGCGCTCTCTGTTCCACCAGTCTCCCCTGCTGCACTGCCGCTCTCTTCACTTGCGCCACATGCCACCATGCCAAGTGCTGTTGCAGCCGCAAGCGCAATTGCTAAAACTTTTTTCAACCTCATAGTCTTGCTCCTCCTTTAGCTATTATTAACTTGTTTTTTAGCTTGTTTTAAGCATATATCATTTTACTTTTTAAGTCAATGTTATTTTGGTTTTCCTTGTGCTTTTCTACTTTATCAACAATTATTTTTCATATTTTTTAGTCATAATTAATAATTAATATTTTTCTCATCATTTTTTAGCCTAATTTATAAGCTAATTTTATCTTTTGTTTTTTAGTCTCTTCCAGGGCAGAAAAATAGCCGCAAAACAATTGCGTTTGCGGCTTTCCCCTATGCAATATCCGTTACGCTCTCCCGGATTACCAGATGTCCCTCTACGATACTGATGCCCTGCCTGTAATTTTCTCCATTCAGTTTTTTTATCAGCATGTTAATTGCCCGTCTCGCCATCTCCCTGGTATCAACCTCGTAGGTGGTCAGCGGGACATCACATAGTCCCGGATACAGATAATTATCGTATCCCACCACCGAGATATCTTCCGGCACACGGTAACCGTTCTGCCGGAGTTTGCGGATGAAATAGCTCGCCGTCAGATCCGAGTTGCACACAAACGCAGTGGGCATATCTTTTGGCAGCTTCATATAGCGTTCAGCATCAATGATCACAGTCTCTTTATCACGGTCCTCAAGCAGCCACTCTTCTTTTGCCTTCTCCCCGTGTTCTAACATCGACTTCATATAGCCAAAATAGCGGTCTGTGATAGAGCCTGTGGAGAGGATCGTACCCACATAACCGATTTTTCTGTGTCCCATATCAAACAGATAGTTTGTCAGACGATATGCGCCATAGTAGCTGTCCGAAATGACTGCATCCGCATTTCTCTCCTCATTGCAGAAATCCAGATACAGCACCGGCACCCCCGCTTTTTTGTCGAGCATCTTAAGGTATTCTCCCGCCATTCTTCCGATGATCAAGATACCGTCCGCCTTCTGTTCCTGAAGCAGCATCGGCAGGCTGCAATTTTTTTCTTCCTTATCGCCCACGGTCTCCATCAGTGTAAAACATCCCTTGGCTACCGCTTTCGTGGCTACCTGCTGATAAATCTGCCAGTAAAAGGAATCGTATTTATCCATGTACTTTGAACCGATCAGTACGCCGATATTGTAACTTTTTCCTGTTTTCTCATGTACTCTTGCCGACGGCTGCTTGTATCCAAGCTCATCTGCAAGCTGCTTGATCTTTTCACGCATCTCCTCGCTGACGCCCTTTTGCCCGGACAACGCCTTAGAGACTGTGACGGTGCTGACCGACAGTCGTTCTGCGATGTCTGCCAGTTTTACTGCTTTTGCCATTTTATCTTCCTCCCTCTGCTGCGGTCAGATGTATCAGCACAGACTGAAAATCTCCCCACATATTCGGTATGTTAATTCCTGCCTGCATCAGGGTATCCCCGTAATATACGCCGTCCCTGCCTTCTATCCGGTACTGCATATCCGGCAATAACCCCGGTATGCGGATTCTGCGGCTGTGACAATTCGGGCGGTTTAACACCTGGACAAACGTAATCAGCGCCTCTTTTTTATCTTTTGCCACAACCTCATAACAATCGTATTCTAAATTCTGTGAATAGGACGCAATCCGGTAGTAATCTCCCTCACGCACCAGATCATTATACTTGTGATATAATGCCGTCTGCTCTGGGATCTGGTTCCGTTCGTCCTCCGAAATTTTAGTAATATCGAGCTCATAGCCAAACGTGCCCATCAGTGCGACATTTCCTCTGGTGGAAAATGGTGTCACCCTGCCCACTGTGTGGTTCGGGCAGTCCGACACATGCGCACCGATCGCAGACAACGGGTATATCAGCGCCGTTCCCTCCTGAATCTTTAAGCGTTCTATCGCATCTGTATCGTCCGAGCACCATATCTGTGGGCTGTAGTAGAGCATACCCGGGTCAAAGCGCGCTCCGCCGCCGGAACAGTTCTCCAGTAATAGTTTGGGGAACTCCTGCAACAGTCTCTCCTGCAATTCATAGACGCCCAAAACATAGCGGTGCAATAGTTCGCCCTGTCTGTCTGTATCAAGATACGCGCTTCCAAGGTCAGTAAGCTGGCGGTTCATATCCCATTTTACATAAGAAATATTCGCACTTCTTAAGATTGTTGCAACCGCTTCATAGACATAATCCCTTACCTCTTTTCGGGAAAGGTCTAACACATACTGGTTTCTGGAGCGGCACGGTGTTCTGTCCGGCAGCGCAATCGCCCAGTCTGGATGTCTCCGGTAAAGTTCCGAGTCCGGTGAGATCATCTCCGGCTCAAACCAGATGCCAAATTTTAACCCGATCTTATTTACCTCATCCACCAGATGCGCCAGTCCGCCGCTTAATTTTTCTTCGTTGACCTGCCAGTCACCAAGGCTGGTGTTATCGTCATTGCGGTGTCCAAACCAGCCATCATCCATGACCAGCATCTCAATGCCGCACTTTTTTGCCTCCCTTGCGATTCCCAACAGTTTTTCCGTATTAAAATCAAAATAGGTCGCTTCCCAGTTGTTGATCAAAATCGGACGCTTTTTGTTTTTGTACGGGCTGCGTATCAGATGTGTCCGGTAAAAATCATGCAGGCTTCTCGTCATCGTGCCAAGTCCATTTCCAGAATAGGTCAGCACGACTTCCGGCGCATCAAACGTCTCGTTTTCTCCCAGTTTCCAGCAGAAATCCTGAGGATGGATTCCCATGAGAACGCGGAGGGCATCAAACTGGTTTTTCTCCACCTGTGCAAGGAAGTTGCCGGAATACACAAAATGGATTCCATATACGCTTCCGCACTCCTGCGTCGCATCCTTTGACACAAGCGCCACAAACGGGTGCTCCTGATGTGAGGATTCCCCTTTGGTGGAGCCCACCGACTGTTTGCCATAACCGATGCTCCTTCGCTCAATCTGGCGCTCTCTTGCCCAGGAACCATGCAGTGTAAGCATTTCATAGTCTTCTGCATCCATATCGAGGACTGCAGACATCACTTTTGTCAGAAAAATCGGTTCTGCACCGTGGTTTGTTACCCGGACACTTCTCGTGATGACATCTGCATCTGCAAACACGGTATAAAAAAGTGTCACCTCCACACCAAGCGTCTCATCCGATGTGACAATCTCGAGTGTCTTACAGCTGTCCACATCCCCGAAAGATGCCGGCAAACCAGGCAGTGCCGGCTTTCCGTCAAAAATCCGGTGTGACCGGTACAGCGGCATGATCGCCGTATGACCCTTTCCGTCTTTTACCGCGATTGCACCATCCCGGTAATCACCCACACCATTTCCCGGATATTCCATCGGGAACGTATCTAAAAAGGAGCTTCTGTCCCTGTTGTTTTTTGACGGCACAAAGGGTGCCTCATCCGTGCGCATCAGATACGTCACCTCTGTGTCATGGATATATGCCCCGTAATATACGTGCCCCAGAAAACCTTCCTCATCGACAACCGCCAGCACATAGCTGGTGTTTGCCGTGTCTAATTTAAATACCCTGTTTTTTTCATCAAATTGAATATTCATTGTCCCACTCCATTTATTTGTCTGCTTTACTGTATAAGGTCCTCTTTCAATGCGGAAAGCTTCGCCTCTGCATCCTTCAAGTTAGTCCCCTTCACCCCAAAATAGTATTTGATCTTCGGCTCAGTTCCGGACGGTCTCACGCAGCACCATGCGTTATCCGACAACTCGTAATAAAGTACGTTGGAATTCGGAAGTC
>CAVCFM010000292.1:0-4925 GCA_963601305.1 bacterium
CGGCAGGGAAAATGGCAGAAGTCCCTATAGATGCACGGGCAGAAGTCCCGGCGGGAAGAAGTCCCGGCGGGTCCCGGCGGGAGAAAAAGTTGTTGAAATGACAGGCACGATATGTTATAATATCCAAAGTTATGAGTGAAAGACCGTAGGAGGGAATAATTTTGGAAATTTTACAGACCGTATTGACCGTTGTGTTTATTATAATCAGTGTTATTTTGACAGTTATCATCCTGATGCAGGAGGGCAAATCCGCAGGACTTGGAGCGATTGCCGGTGCTGCTGACACATACTGGGGCAAGAACAAAGGACGTTCTATGGAAGGAATGCTGGTAAAGGGAACCAAGTTACTGGTTGCATTGTTTATCATTCTTGCGATTGTGTTGAACATGGGAATTTTTTAATCCGGCGGAGCGTAAGCTGCCGATGGGTGCATGAGAGAAATGAGGCTGTCACGTTGTTGTGGCAGCCTTTTTTGCTCTATAGACCACGTCACTGCTCGGGCGCACACTTTTTATTAGAGATAAGGAGAAGTATGAATAAGGAACTTTTAGAACAGAGGAAAAAGATGATATATGAGTTCATCTGCGATGAGCTGTATGTGCCGATGAAGGCGAAAGAGATGGCGATTGTGTTGAATGTCCCGAAGAAGGAGCGCGGTGATCTCATCGAGGTGTTGGATGCGCTGCTGGCGGAGGGCAAGATCGAGGTGTCCGGCAAGGGAAAATACACGAAGTCGGAATCGAAGTATCTGACGGGAACATTTACCGCCAACGCCAGAGGATTTGGCTTTGTCACGGTGGAGGGCGAAGACGACGATATTTTTATCTCGGAGGACAATACAGGCGGTGCGCTGCACACCGATACGGTGCAGGTGGCGCTGCTGCGCGAGGCAGGCAAGGGAAAGCGCAGGGAAGGACGCATTGTCAAGATTATCGCCAGAGGCATGAGCCGGATCGTCTGCACCTATGAGAAGAGCAAGACCTTTGGCTTTGCGGTGCCGGACAACCCCAAATTCGGCAAGGATATTTTTATCCCGCAGGAACGCAGCAAGGGCGCGGTGAGCGGTCACAAGGTCGTGGTGGAGATTACGGATTTTGGCGGCAACGGCAAGAAGCCGGAGGGCAAGGTCGTGGAGATATTGGGTCATATCAATGATCCGGGAACGGACATTTTATCGATTGTGCGCGCCTATGACCTGCCGGTGGAATTTTCTGAAAAGATCATGCATCAGGTGGAAAATGTGGCGAAGGAGGTTTCCGCTGCCGATATGGCGGGGCGCATGGATCTGCGGGAATGGCAGACTGTGACCATCGATGGCGAGGACGCGAAGGATTTGGACGATGCCATCACGCTGACAAAAGAGGGCGACGTGTACAAATTGGGTGTGCATATCGCGGATGTGACCAATTATGTGCAGGAGCACAGCGCGCTGGATGTGGAAGCATTGAACCGTGGAACTTCCGTCTATCTGGTGGACCGGGTAATCCCGATGCTGCCGCACGCGCTCTCCAATGGCATCTGCTCCTTAAATGCAGGGGAGAACCGTCTGGCATTAAGCTGTATCATGACCATCGACGGCAAGGGAAATGTCATTGACCATGTGATCGCGGAGACCGTGATCAAGGTCGACCGCCGCATGAGCTACACCAGTGTCAAAAAGATTCTGGAGGATGAAGATCCCGCAGAGATCAAGGAGTACGAGGAGCTTGTGCCGATGTTTCTGCGTATGCGGGAGCTGGCAGCGATTTTGCGCAAAAAACGCATGAAGCGCGGGTCGATCGATTTTGATTTCCCGGAGACAAAGATTATTCTGGATGCGGCGGGCAGACCGGTGGAGATCAAGCCCTATGAGCGCAATGTGGCGACAAAAATTATCGAGGACTTTATGCTGATCGCCAATGAGACGGTGGCACAGGATTATTTCTGGCAGGAGCTGCCGTTTGTCTACCGGACACATGACAATCCGGATTCGGAGAAAATCCACAAGCTGGCGACATTTATCAATAATTTTGGCTACTCCATCCATATCGGGTCAGACGAGATCCATCCGAAGGAATTGCAAAAACTATTGCAGAAGATTGAGGGCACGCCGGAGGAGGCGCTTATCAGCCGGTTGACGCTTCGTTCCATGAAGCAGGCAAAATACACGACGATGGGCACCGGACATTTTGGTCTGGCGACCAATTATTACTGTCATTTTACCTCACCAATCCGCAGATACCCGGATCTGCAGATCCACCGCATTATCAAGGACAACCTGCGGGGGCGGATGAACCAGAAGCGCGTGGAACATTATGAGCGGATTCTGCCGGAGGTGGCGAAGCACTCCAGTGAGATGGAGCGCAGAGCGGATGAGGCAGAGCGCGAGACCGATAAGCTCAAAAAAGTACAGTATATGGAAAGCCGCATCGGGGAAGTGTTTGACGGCGTGATCTCCGGTGTGACCGAGTGGGGATTTTATGTGGAGCTTCCGAATACGATCGAGGGACTTGTGCATGTCACCACGCTGGTGGACGATTATTTCCACTACAATGAGAGCACGTATGAGCTGATCGGAGAGACAACAAATAAGTCCTACAAGTTAGGACAGAAGGTAAAAGTCATCGTGGCGGGATGCGACAGCGTGATGCGAACGATAGACTTTCGTGTCGTTACGGCAGACGAAGCCGCGGAAGCGGACGATTGCGAGTAAATAATGCCCGAAAGCCACTTGCAGAATCATGGATTTTCGTATATAATGTGCACGTTGGCAGAAAGCAGTAAGGCTGGCAGGAGACTATAAGGAGGAGAACACCATGGCAAAGCCGGAGAAGAAGTTAATTGCAAATAATAAAAAGGCTTACCACGAGTATTTCCTTGAGGAGCGCTATGAGGCAGGAATTGAGTTGCATGGCACCGAGGTAAAGTCCCTGCGTATGGGTAAATGCAGTATCAAGGAGTCTTTTGTCCGGATTGAAAACGGCGAAGTGATCATCTACGGCATGCATATCAGCCCTTATGAGAAGGGAAATATCTTTAACAGAGACCCGCTCAGACCGAAGAAGCTTTTGCTGCACAAATCCGAGATTCGCAAGCTGGTTGGCAAACTTGCGGAACAAGGTTACACCCTTGTTCCGGTGGAAGTCTATTTCAAAGGCAGTCTTGTGAAGGTGGAGATTGCACTTGCCAAAGGTAAAAAGCTCTACGATAAGCGTCAGGATATTGCGAAGAAGGATATGCGGCGCGAGGCAGAGCGCGAATTCAAAATCAGAAATTTATAATCTGGGCTTGTAATGGTTTCGACAGGGATCATGAAGCTGGAGAAGCGAGTCGCACGGGATGCGTCAAATTCCAAACTTAAAATTAAACGCTGAAGATAATTTAGCATACGCTGCCTAATGGCAGCAGTCTGACCTAGAGCACCTACACTTTAGGACCCAGGCTTCGACGATGTGGGAAACGATGCAGGCAAAGCTTTGAGCCTGTAGGCGTATGATGAAGCTACTAAAACTGGAACTGTGCCCATGCAGGTCCGGCGGAGGGAATGTCAAAGCATAGGCTACACTCGTAGAAGGACAGGGGATTGGTTTTTGGACACGGGTTCGATTCCCGTCAGGTCCACTCATAAGCTGTATAAAAATAAATCGGCCAGAGGGTCGATTTATTTTTTATGTAATAGGAAACTTCGTCCTATGAAAAATGTAATTACACATTACTATGAAGCACTCTCAGGTACGAAAATAGGAGATTGAGGTGAGATAATATGAATGAAGCATTGAGAGAGATATCGGATCATATTATTAGTGAGGCCATCAAGGCTGTTTTGCCAGATGCGGCAGTGAAAAAAGCATTAGACGGTAAAGAGTTTCCCGGAAAAGTGGTACTTGTGGCGGTTGGGAAGGCTGCATGGCAGATGGCAAAGGCCGCAGAGGAATGTCTTGGTGACCGGATTGACCACGGTGTTGTTGTGACCAAGTACGATCATGTGAAAGGCGAGATCAACAGATGTAGGTGTATCGAAGCCGGACATCCGGTTCCGGATGAGAATTCTTTCCGCGGTACACAGGCAGCCATTGATGCAGTGTCAGGGCTTAGTGCAGAAGATACGGTATTATTTTTAATATCCGGAGGGGGAAGTGCTTTATTTGAAAAACCGTTGATATCCGGGGAAGAACTTTCAGATATTACGAATCAGCTTCTGGCATGCGGAGCAGATATCGTTGAGATGAATACCGTCAGAAAGAGACTGTCTGCAGTGAAAGGCGGTAAGTTTGCCAGGATATGTGAACCGGCACATGTGTATGCAATCGTGTTGTCTGATATTTTGGGCGATCCTTTGGATATGATCGCGTCCGGACCGGCCTGCCCGGATACATCCACCTGCGAAGAGGCGAAGAAGATAATTGAAAAATATAATATCAGATTATCAGAGAAAGCAAAAGAACTTTTGGAGAGTGAGACACCGAAAGAACTTTCTAATGTCACGACAGAAATTAACGGAAGCGTAAAAGAACTGTGCAGTGCAGTCGCGGGAGAATGTCGAAAGTATGGATATGAGCCGTGTATCCTGACAGATCAGTTATGTTGTCAGGCAAAAGAGGCAGGGAGTTTTCTTGCATCCATTGCAAAGACACATATCCGCTCCGGTAAAAAAGAGGCTTATATTGCCGGTGGAGAGACGGTTGTAAACCTTACCGGAAATGGAAAAGGTGGCAGAAATCAGGAGATTGCCCTTGCGGCAAGTGCAGGAATTGCGGGACTTGGCAATGTTGCAGTATTCAGTGTCGGAAGTGATGGCACGGATGGACCGACGGATGCAGCTGGCGGCTATGTCGATTCGGAGACCCATATGGAGTTAAAAGCACTTGGAATTGATGAATATGAGATCTTAAAAGAGAACGATGCATATCACGCATTAGAGAAGGTCGGAGGGCTGATCAAGACCG
>CAVCFM010000292.1:4935-7979 GCA_963601305.1 bacterium
GGCGGTTGTATTGATCGGATAGAAAGTTTTTGCAGGAAAATGCATGGAATAATGGGCTGGTCGAAAGAACCAATTTCTTTTTTCTACAAGATATAATGTTGATAAAATATAAAAAAATGGGTAAGATAGTAAGTAAGATAATAAGCAAGACGAGGTAAGGTGAATGAACAATTACGTCCCCCCATATACAATTTCCAATAGGATGCTTGAATTTGTCTCAGACATATCTGAAAAGGTTGGGCAGATTAATAGCCATAAAGAATTGCAAGCGAAACCACATTTGAGAAGAATTAACAGAATCAGGTCGATACATTCTTCTTTAAAAATAGAGGCTAATTCATTATCCTTGTCTGAGGTAAGGGATGTTATAAATGGTCATCTTGTTTTAGGCAGTCAAAAAGAAATACAAGAAGTTAAAAACGCATATGAGGCATATGAAAAAATATCTGAAATAGACCCGATGAGTATTCCTCATTTGAAAAAGATTCATGGAATAATGACTTATAGAACGGTAAATGAATCCGGTGTTTTTAGAAAAGGAAATGAAGGCGTATTTTCAGGAGATGAATGTATTTTTGTCGCTCCACCGCCTCATATGGTTAGTGGATTGATGGAGGACTTATTCTCGTGGGCGAAAGAGAATGAAGGCGTGATTCATCCTCTTATATTGTCAGCAGTATTTCACTATGAGTTTGTGTTTATTCATCCATTTGCAGACGGCAATGGGAGGATGGCTAGATTATGGCATACCGTTATGCTCTATCGTTGGCGAAGTGTTTTCGAATATATTCCGTTAGAGAGTCAGATTGAAAGATTTCAAACAGAATATTATGATGCGATAGCAAAATGTCATGTAAATGGAAACTCCGATGTCTTTATAGAGTTTATGTTGGATATGATTAATCAAATATTAGATGAGGTGATTTCTCAGATCAATAAGTCAAACTCTGATACATCTGAGTATGTGAAACGTATGTTAAATGTTATGGAGTATGATGTACCATATACTTCTAGTTCTATTATGGAATTGCTGGGATTGAAATCTAAAGAAACACTGCGAAAAAATTATATTAATCCGGCAATAGAGTTAGGATTGATAAGAATGACATTACCAGATAAACCTAAAAGTAAAAATCAAAGATATATAAAAGAATAAATCTTTTTGGAGATTACAACCAGGACAAAGGAAATTCAAAATGTGGACAATACAACGGATTGACGAAGCTGATTATGGATGTGAGGAACGTTTACCAGGCGAACCGCTTATGGCATTTGTTACCCTGGAAAGTGATACAGGGGAAATACTTCAATTTGAAATGCCAGACAACTGGTTACTCATGCAAGGGTTAAATGAAGGGGATGAGTGGCCCGAGGATATAGAGGAAGAGGAGTCTGAATCATTAAAAGCGAGGGAACAGACAGAATGGATGGAAAATTATTATCATGCGCTGCAGGAACTTGAGGGAGAAGATAAGTCATGGTCTTTGTGAGTGTATCATAAGAGAAAACGAAGAGGAGATGTGGGATGGAAACAGAGAGATTAATATTGAGAAAATGGACCATGGAAGATGCGGACAGCTTATTTGAATATGCAAAAGATCCGGAGGTTGGTCCCATTGCAGGGTGGCCGCCACACAAGTCAATAGATGAAAGCCGTGATGTGATCAGAAATGTGTTGAGTGGTGTGGAGTGTTATGCTATCTGTGAAAAAGAGAACGGAAAAGCGATAGGAACTATTGAATTGAAACTGAATGGTCATACCGATATGACAGATCGCGATGACGAGTGCGAATTAGGCTATTGGCTGGGCAAACCATTTTGGGGCAGAGGATATATGCCGGAAGCGGCAAGAGAAGTTATACGCCACGGATTTGAAGATATTGGCATGACAAAAATTTGGTGTGGATATTACGAAGGCAATCAGAAATCGAAAAGAGTCCAGGAAAAGATTGGATTTATCTATCATCATACATGTGAAAATGTTCCTGTGCCGTTGATGAATGAGGTGCGGGTCGGTCATACAAACATAATGACCAAAGAGCACTGGGAAAAAATACATAATCAGACCTTGAGAGGAGAACAGTAAATATGAATAAAGCAACCCATATCAGAAGAGTAAAAGCCGGGGATGAAGAAATTCTTGCCCATATACAGACTGAAAGCTGGAAAGAGGCATTTAAGGAAATCGTACCTGCTGAGCTGCTTTCAAAAAGCACTGACATAGAGCGTGTCACTGCAATGTATAAGAAACTTTTGGATGAACATAAAGGAAATGGCTATATTTTAGAACTGGACCAAAGACCACATTGTATTGCATGGTGGGATGCTGCCAGGGAAAAAGATATGGCAGGATATTCCAAAATCATGTTTTGGGTATTTGACAACAATGTGCGGGCAATTAAGTTTTATGAAGCGCATGGATTTGCAGCAAGTGGGAAGAAACAGGCAGCTTTAGGCGCAGTAGAAGAAATGTATGTCAAGGAGTTGTAAATTCGTGAATCTTATACTGCTTGGGCGAGATGCCATACTCTTTTACAAAGGCCTTGTAAAAAACAGAGTAATCGGAAAAACCGCATCGCTCCGGGATCTCTTTTAAGGGAACTTCGGCAAGGATGAGGTTTTTCGACTCGATGAGCCGGCGCTGTATGACAACCTGATAAAAACTGACATCCATCTGTTTTTTAAACATGTGACTGATGGCAGACTGGCTGACCAGAAAATGTTCTGCGATCGAGGAAAGGCTGATGGTATCGGACAGGTGCGTCTCGATATAGTGCAGGATCTCGTCTAACAGGCTGGTCTTTTCCGGCAGGATCTGGGAGGAATTGCTGAGGTAGGAGGCACGGCAGAATAATCCGAAAAGCTGTGTGGCCATACCGAGGCATGAAATCTCATTGCCAATCCGTGACTGCGTTTTTTCGTAGAGCAGAGACTCACAGGTCTTTTCTAACTCCAGTTGTACGGAGCCGCTTGGGTGGAGCACATACTGATGGTGCGCCTTTAACAGATGAAGTGGCACTAATTCCTGCATTTTATCAATGCTA
>CAVCFM010000293.1:0-11047 GCA_963601305.1 bacterium
TTCGTTTCTCTGTTGAGAAACTCGTAAACACGCATTCAACAGGCTAAAGCCTAACAAAGAAGGAGAGCCGCTCCCGCGGCTCTCCCCTTCAACTAACCTTATCTCTGCTTATTTGATAAATCCGACTTCCTTGCAGATTTTCTCAATGGCAGCGTCTTTTCTCTTATTAAATGTGACCTTGTTTTCCTCGAACATGTTGTTGCCCTGTGTATCGATGGAGACAATGAGTGGTCCGAATTCTTTGACACGGCAGTTCCAGAGTGTCTCAGGCATTCCGAGATCTCTCCACTCTGCACGCACGATTTCCTCTACCTCAGTGGCTGCGACAACCGCATTTCCGGCTGGGAATACGCAATGGATCGCGCCAAATTCCTTACAGGCTCTCTCGGTGTTTTCCTTCATTCCACCTTTTCCGATAATCACGCGCACACCGGTCAGTTTTACAAACTCATACTCGAATTTTTCCATACGCATGCTGGTGGTCGGTCCAACGGAAACCATCTCGAACTTGTCATTATCCAGTGGACGGATAATCGGTCCTGCGTGGAAGATCGCGTTATTGCGCACATCTACCGGAAGTTCTCTTCCCTCTTCCACCAGTCTTCTGTGTGCCACATCTCTACAGGTTGTCATGCTTCCATCCAGATACACGATATCGCCCACTTTGATATCTTTTAAATCTTCTGCTGATACCGGGGTAATTAATACCTTTTTTCCATCTCTGATTTCTACCATTACAATGTCACCTCCGAATGTGTTGTAATTTTATAATTTAAATCCTTGTCAAAAATGATATGACCTCTTCTGTGGCTCCAGCATCCTACGTTGACTGCCACACCGATTGCGGACGGATGACGTGCTGTATTTTCAATGTTGACGCCCATGACAGAATATTTGCCGCCCATTCCCTGCGGTCCAAGGCCAATCTCATTGATTCCGTCCTCGAGGAGACGCTCCATCTTGGCAGCGCGCTCATTTTCATTGTGGGAACCGATCGGACGCATCAACGCTTTCTTTGATAAAAGTGCTGCGGTCTCAACGGATGTTGCAACGCCGACTCCTACTAAAAGTGGTGGACATGCATTCAGTCCATAGCTTGTCATGACATCCATAACGAACTTGGTCACGCCCTCGTATCCTTCGCCCGGCATAAGTACCATGGCTTTTCCTGGAAGGGTACAGCCGCCGCCTGCCATGTAAGTATAAATTTCGCACTCATCGCTGTCCGGCACAATGTCCCAGAATACAGTAGGGGTTCCTTTTCCAACATTTTTTCCTGTATTATACTCATCAAATGTCTCTACACTGTTGTGACGAAGCGGTGCCTCAAAGGTTGCCTGCACAACTGCCTCTTTTAACAATGCCTCCAACTCGCCGATTAACGGGAATTTGGTTCCACATTTTACCCAGAACTGTAAGACACCTGTATCCTGACAGCTCGGACGGTTCAACTCCACCGCAAGACGCTGATTTTCAAACATGGTATCGTAAATCGTCTTTGATAACGGGCTGTCCTCCTTATCTCTGAGTTCCTCTAATTTTGCAATTACATCATCCGGCAGTTTCTTCGCTGTATAGGCAATGAATTTTGCCATGTAATCTGTAAGCTGTTTTACCTGTTCTTCCTTTGACATTTGAATTCCTCCTTTTCGGTTGTTTCAATAATTTCTATCGTTTTTTCCTATGGGAAAAATGGAAACATAATTGGTAAAAGTATCATGCTGACTACAGTTGCCACCAGAATCAGCGGTACGCCTGCTTTGGCATAATCTTTAAATGTATAGCCGCCTGCGGATAAAACCATTGTGTTCGCCGGCATACCGATCGGTGTTGCATATGCGCAGGAACCACCGATGACACATGCCATCAATACTGCGCTTGGGTCTGCGCCCATCCCGTTTGCGATGGAAACGCAAATCGGAACCATCAGTGCGGTTGTCGCCGTGTTACTCATAAAATTGGTAAGTACACAGCACAGCATAAATACCACGAAGGTCAGAACATATGGGGAAGGATTGTCTCCCAACATTCCGATCACTTTTGTTGCGATCAATTCGCCTGCGCCTGACTCCGACAGTGCCGATGCCAGTGCGAGTGTTCCGCCAAACAGGAAAATTGTTTTTAAATCTATCGACTGTAAGGCCTGTTTTTCTGTGATAACGCCTGTGACAATGAGTGCAAGAGCTCCGATTGCTCCTACGACACAGAGCTTGATCCCGATCTGTTCCTCGAAAATCATTCCGATCAGTGTCAGCACCAGGATGATCAGTGATAACCACTGTTTCCACTTCGGAACATGACCAAAATCCACTTTCTCGTCAAACACGGTCTCATCCGTCGGCTTTGTATCCGGCAAAAGCTTGTCTCCCACCAGTGCGAAGAATAAAATTCCTGCAACTAAGATTGGCAGTCCGACTTTTGCGTACTCAAAAAATCCAAACGACATTCCCATATCTTCCATCGCCGACTGAGCGATCAGGTTGCCCGGCGCACCGATCAGGGAAAGGTTGCCTCCCATGGCTGCCGCAAACACTAACGGCATCAGCAGCTTTGATCTTGAAAATCCGGACTTTGCTGCAATTCCGATCACCACCGGGATAAGCACTGCTGCCGTTCCCGTGTTAGACAATACACCACTCATCAATCCCACGATTACCATAATCGCGATAATCAGCTGTTTCTCTGACTTGGCAAAATGTGTGATCACACCGCCTACTTTGTTCGCCATTCCTGTCTCAAAGAGTGCTCCTCCGACAATGAACATGGCGACAAATAAAATTACGTTGCTGTCAATGAATCCGGAAAAAGCCGTCTTCCAATCCAGCACTCCCGTTACCACCAGTCCGACACAGACGATCATGGACGTGACTCCTAGCGGTATCTTTTCCCAGACAAACATGACGATTGCAAATAGCAAAAACAATAATGTAATTGTTACCTGACTCATACTGCACCTCCCAATGCCCCTTTTTGTTTTGCATTTGATATTTGATAATGTATCCAATTTCTGATTTTAATATAATATAAACAGCGCCTGATGTCAACTGTTTTTATCATTTTCGTACAATATCACATATTTGTTTGTCGGTTTTTGTGCAGTATGTATAATTCCATTCTGGATGTCCTGTCCGACCACAGGCTTCCCCTATCGGTAATAGGTCAGCATATCATCACGGCTTCGCATAATGTGACGGTACATCTGCTCATAAGCAGCTTCCCCGTCTCCCTGCCGGATTGCTTCTATAATCCGCTCATGCTCTGCGATCGATGTTCTCGCATAATCCTCCTCCGAAACCATGTTGCCCATGGACAACCCGTTCCAAAGCTCACTGATCATATTTTCCATCTTCTGATTGCCGCACAGATGCCATATCTCACTGTGAAACGCGCGGTTCTGATCCGCATAATCGCCAAACCGCTTCGCTTCGATGGATGCCTTTGCCTCCGCATGGATTTTTTCCAACTGCGAGATATCCGCTTTCTCCTCGCAGACAAGCCTTGCGGCTGATCCCTCTAAGATCCCGCGCAGCTGATAATGCTCCTTGATGTATGTCTCTGTTATTCCGAGGACGATCGCCCCCTTATTCTGTCTTAACTTTATCAGCCCATCCCGGTCTAATATCTGAAATGCCTCGCGCACCGGCGTCACCGACACATTTAACTGCGTGGCAATACTCTCTAGGGAAAGCACCTCTCCCTCTTTTATTTTTCTTGATAAAATCGCCTTTCTAAGCTCTGCGGCAACCTTTTGTTTTGCAGATGGCATTACAATTGGCTTAAGCAGTCCTGTCATTTTTCAACCTCTCTTCTATCACCAGCTGTGCTAAATATCTGTAGTGTTCCTTCATCACATCAGCCAGTGCCTCCCGCGTTTTCTCCCCACATTCCCTGCACAGGGATGCCATGTGGGATTCCGCTGTCTTTAACTTTTCCGCATAGGAAATATAATAACGCACCGCATTTGTCAAAAGCGTCTGCACATATAAATTCTTCGTGTGTTCCATAATCATCCGGTGAAAACTCATATCATCCCCGGACAGGCACGCATTTATCAGTGTCTCCATGGGCAGACTCTCTGCAATCTCCGTCATCGCCCCCACCTCAATGAGCGCCATGATGTCATAGGTCTCCCGGATTTTCTGCTCATCTAACTCCACCGTCACGATATGCCTGGTGGCAAGACGCTTCACCAATCCCTGCGCTTCCAATATCTGCAAAGCCTCGCGGACAGGTATCCTTGACACCTCAAGCATATCTGCCAGCTCCTCCTGCCGCAGCTTTGTCTCACTCTCGATCTTCCCGGATAAAATCAGTTCTGCAATCTGAACTGCAATCATTTCACTCAATCTAGCGGTCATGCACAGCTCCTATCAATTCCCTGATATCTGCAACCTGATAGCGCTCCATATAAGCTGCTATCCCATCCACGATTTCCTCGGTGGCACCTGGATTATTGAAATTAGCGGTACCCACTGATACTGCGGTGGCACCTGCAAGAATCATCTCGATGGCATCCTCCGCCGTCATGATGCCGCCCATTCCGATGATCGGGATGGAGACTGCCTGCGCAGTCTGGTACACCATGCGCACTGCCACCGGATGAACTGCCGGGCCTGACATACCGCCGGTACGGTTTGCCAGCGCAAAGCATCTGCGATGGATATCGATTTTCATACCGGTAATGGTATTGATCATGGAAAGTGCATCTGCACCGCCTGCCTCAGCTGCCCTTGCCATCTCCGTGATATCGGTCACATTCGGAGACAACTTCATAATGACTGGCTGTTTTGCATGCTTTTTAATTTCGGCTGTAATGTCCTCAACCATCTTCGGATTCTGTCCAAAGGCAATGCCGCCCTCTTTGACATTCGGGCAGGAAATGTTGATCTCAAGCATATCCACCGGCTGATCCGCCAGGCGCTCTACGACCTCCACATACTCTTCCGTGGTATGACCGCAGACATTGACGATGATCTTGGTATCGTATTTTTTCAAAAAAGGAATATCCCGGTTAATGAACACATCAATGCCCGGGTTCTGGAGCCCGATGGCATTTAACATGCCGCCGTACACCTCTGCCACACGTGGCGTCGGGTTTCCCTCCCATGGCACATTTGCCACACCCTTTGTGACAACGGCACCCAGCTTATTTAAATCCACAAACTCCGAATATTCCTCGCCGGAACCAAACGTTCCAGACGCCGTCATAACCGGATTTTTTAATGTTACACCACACAAATCTACCTGCATGTTCATCAGAACTCTACCTCCTCTGCCCAAAATACCGGTCCCTCTTTACAGATTCTCTTATTTTTTACATTGGAGTGAGCATCTACGTCCTTAGACTTGCAGACACAGGCGAGGCACGCTCCGATTCCACACGCCATGCGCTCCTCCATGGATATCTGACATGCAATTCCCTCTGCGGCTGCATATTCCTTCAATGCACGGAGCATCGGTGTCGGTCCACAGGCATAAATGATATCTGCGCTAAGTCCTGCGGCTTTGATCGCATCTAACACATTGCCCTTTGTTCCGGCGCTGCCGTCCTCAGTTGCTATGTAGATGGAAGACTCTGCCGCATCGCCGAACAGCTTTTTAAAATCATCCAACAAAAACAGTTCATCGCGGTAACCTAAGATCACCTGTTTTTCACAGTCTAACTCTTTTGCCAGTTCTAACATCGGTGGGATACCGATACCGCCGCCGATTAAGAATGCTTTCTTTTTCTCCTGCATAAATCCGTTGCCTAGCGGTCCTATCACTTTTAACTGCATGCCGGAATGCATCGTGCTAAATTCGTCCGTTCCCTTGCCCGCCACGCGGTATACAAGGCGAAGCGCATTTTTTTCCCGGTCAATCTCACAGATACTGATCGGGCGCGGAAGCAGACGGCTGCCGTCATTGCTGTATACCGATACAAACTGTCCGGCTTTTGCATGTGCTGCGATCTGCCCGGTGGAAATCCACATGCTGTAGATGTCTGTTCCGATCTCTTCCTGACTTGTTATGGTTACGATTTCTTCGAATTTTTCCTGTGCCATTGTCAATCTTCCTCATATACGACATGACCGCCTACTAACGTCATGCGAACCTTTCCTTTTACTTTTCTGCCATGGAACGGTGTATTTTTGCCCTTGCTGGCAAACTTATTTTTATCGATGGTGTAGCCTTTTTCCGGATCAAATATCACAATGTCCGCTACCTTGCCCGGCTGGATGTCTCCCTTGTCAATCTCGATAATGCGCGCCGGATTGTAGCTCATCTTCTCTGCCATCTGCATCGGTGTCAGATATCCTGCCTCCACAAGTTCCGTGTAAGTCAAACTGGCCGCTGTCTCAAGTCCCACAATGCCAAAGGGCGCTTTTTTCATAGAGGTATTCTTCTCCTCAAAGGTGTGCGGCGCATGGTCGGTCGCTATGACATCCATGATATCATCCCGAAGCCCCTCTTTTAACGCCTCCACATCTGCTTTTGTGCGCAGTGGCGGATTCATCTTATAATTTGTGTCGGCATCCGCCTCGATCGCAACTTTTTTCTCCGCGTCCATGGTCGGTTCAATCTTATGTATATCATCGGAGGTCAGTGTAAAATGATGCGGGCATACCTCCGCGGTCACCTTGATGCCCTCCATCTTGGCATGTTTTACCATCTTGACGGAATCCGCGGTAGAGCAATGGCATAAGTGCAGCTTAACACCGGTATCGCGGCATAACATGATATCCCTTGCCACAATAATATCCTCGACGGAATTGGTGATTCCTTTCAGTCCAAGCTCCTTCGCATTGGCATCTGAATTCATGACTCCGCCGTTGACCAGATTGATATCCTCACAGTGCGCTAATACTGCAAGCCCCAACTTTGCAGCCTGCTCCATACCTTCCCGGTACAGCTCTGCATTCATCACCGACTTGCCGTCCTCGCTAATCGCCTTGATGCCTGCTTTCGCCATCCCCTCGATATCGGCGAGTTCCTCTCCCTTTTGTCCCTTTGTAACCGCGCCGACCTGTATGACATTGACCACGCCGACTGTTTTTGCCTTATTGTGCACGTAGTTTACCACGTCCGGGTTGTCCACCACCGGCTTGGTGTTCGGCATCGCAAGCACCGTGGTAAATCCGCCGTGTGCAGCCGCTGCACATCCAGTCTTAATATCCTCTTTCTGCTCGAATCCCGGATCGCGCAAATGCACATGCATATCGATAAATCCCGGCATTACAAAACAGCCCTTCGCATCGATCTCGCGGTCTGCCTTGGCTTTGATGTCCTTGTCGATGTCAGACACCACGCCATCTTCAACCAATACATCTGCCACTTCGTCCATCTTCGTCGCCGGGTTAATTACCCGTCCGTTTTTGATTAATATGGTCATATTCTTCTCCGTTTCTGTGTGATATCATCTATTTTTACAGTTTGCCATAGAGTTCCATCGGCACATATGCCTTGACGTAGATGCCGTCCGCCTGATATTCCTCGGCGAGAAGCTCGCCCTGCTTGCGGATCTGCTGGATCACGCCTGCCTTGTCATAAGGGATGACACGCTCAAGCAAAATCTTGTTATCCCGCAGAAGTTTGCACAGCAGTTCCTCCAACTCTGCAAATCCCTGCCCGCTCTTTGCGGCGATCGGCAATGTGTAATCCGCCTTAAAATCGCGCAGCGGCTCCTCGTCCGTCACTTTGTCCTGCTTGTTAAACAACGTGATGATGGTCTTGCCCTGAATGTCGAGATTGTAGAGTGTCTCATACACGATGTGCATCTGTTTTTCCCGCTGCGGATTGGACGCATCCACCACATGTAAAATGTAATCAGCGTATTTTGCCTCCTCAAGCGTGCTGCGGAACGCCTCGATCAGATGATGCGGCAGCTTTCGGATAAATCCTACCGTATCTGTCAGCAAAATCTCCTGTCTTCCCGGCAGGGTAAGCACGCGTGTCGTCGGGTCCAACGTCGCAAACAGCTTGTCCTCCTCAAGGACATCCGCATCGGTCAGGTGATTTAGGAGCGTTGATTTGCCGGCATTGGTGTAGCCCACGATTGCTGCCACCGGCACCTGTTTTTTCTCGCGCTGTGCCCTGGTGATCTCCCGGTGTTTGCGCACTTCCTTTAACTCCCGGTTCAGCTGTGCAATGCGATCTTTGATCAGACGGCGGTCCATCTCCAACTTTTTCTCACCGGGACCGCGGGTTCCGATTCCACCGCCAAGTCTCGACATGGAGCGTCCCAGACCGGTCAGACGGCTCAGGCGGTATTTTAACTGCGCTAGCTCCACCTGGATTTTTCCCTCGCTGGTTGTCGCCCGCGCAGCAAAAATATCAAGAATGATCAAGGTTCTGTCCATGACCTTGGTGTCTAACAGTTCCTCTAAATTCTTAAGCTGCGCCGGCGACAGTTCATCGTCGCAGACGATACCGGTCGCCCCGGTCTGTGCCACAAGCTCCGCTATCTCCGCCACTTTTCCGGTTCCCACGTAGGTGCCCGGATGGATCAGCTCACGCTTCTGTATCAGCGTGCCCACAACCGTGGCTCCCGCTGTGCGCACGAGCTCTGCCAGTTCTGCCACGGAGTCCTCCGCATCATCCCCATCCTGCTCGCTGACGCCCACCAGTATTACTTTTTCTTCAATCTCTTCTACGTCAAAAATTTCTGCCATAATCCCTCATTCTATTACGTCTAGGACGCCTCCGTCGTATCCACAGACTCCGTCGTATCCGGCACCGCTTCCACACTCTCGGTGTCATCGGTCTGGGCTGACGCATCCTGTCTGTTTTTTAAGAAAATATATTCCCGCTGTGCGTTGGCATCTTCCGGGTACAGCGTCACATAGTCACTGACAACCGTCCATGCCCCTGCAAAATCTCCGGTGTACTCCATGCAGATAATCTCATTCTGCATCAGCTCCCGCTGATTCGTCACCTCTTCCATTGCCAGTCCCTGCTGCACATAAGAGAGCGCTGTGGCATAGTCGCCTTTTGCCATGGATATCTCTGCTAAAGAGTTCATTGCCTCTGAGTCCTCGGCGCCTGCATCCAGATAAGCCGAATAATATGTCTCTGCGGTGTCGGAGTCGCCAAGTGCCTCATACACCTGTGCCATCGTGAGGTTTGCCGCCGTTACATTTTTATCGAGTGCGGAGGCAAGCTCCTTCTGTGCATTCTCATACTGTCCCAGCAGATAGTATATCTCTCCCCGTGCCGCATAATCCTCACCGGAATCGCCCTTGATATCAAAGGCTTTATTTAAAAATTCTTCCCCATCGCTGCTCAGATTATAAGCACATAGGTTCTTATAAATGCTGATGTACATCTCATAATCATTACCCGCATAGGTCACTGCCTGCTCAAAAGCCTCCTTCGCCTTGTCGCTCTCGCCCTGCTGCAACAACAGGCATCCATACATATAGTAGGCGTTTGCATCCTTTTCATTGTAGCCGATCAGCGCATCATAGGTGGCAAGCGCATCTTCGTAATTGCCCGCTGCATACTGCGCGGCTGCCTTGTAATAGCAGATGTCGATCTCCGTCTCTCCGATCGAGCCGTTGCTGTATTTTAACGCCGCGTCAAACGCTGCGATCGCGCCATCGTAATCACCGCTCTCCATGGCATTGATGCCCACCTTGCGGTAAGAAATTTCATTTTCGCGGTTCTTGCTCGTGCATCCGCAAAGTGCCGTGCTCATGACCATTCCTGCCAAAAGAACAGCCACAAGCCTTTTATTCCTGTAAAACTTCATTATATTCCTCGTTTTCTATTCCTGTTTCTATGGGGTGTTAAAACCCATGAAAAGTATGACGGATAATTTTACCACTGTCAAGGCAAAGAACGCATCTTTTAAAGAACATCCGCGATCACACGCATCACATTGCCGTAAGCGATCTGCTCGATCTGTCCCTCGGACAATCCTCTCTTGTGCAGCGCCGTAAACAGCAGTTCCATCTGCGTGCAGTCTGCAATCTCAAGTTCTCCACCGATGCCGTCAAAATCAGTTCCGATACCCACACATCCGATGCCGCCCTTGTCGATAAAATGCAGCACATGGTCACACATGCACTCCACGCGGCTTGTCATATCATTCACATCCCGGTTCAAAAAGAACGGTGCAAAATTAAGACCTGCCACGCCTCCCTTTTCCGCTAAGATCCGTATCATCTCATCGGTGAGATTCCTGGTTGCCGGTGAGAGTGCCCGGCAGTTCGAGTGCGATGCCACAAACGGCTTTTTTGCCAGTTCTGCCACATCATAAAATCCTCCATCCGATAAATGGGACACATCCACGATCATTCCAAGCTCATTCATGTAGCCGATCGCCTCTTTTCCAAAATCGGTCAGCCCCTTTGCCATCTCATCTACATGTTCGGAATGTGGCGCTCCAAAGCAGTTTGCATCGTTCCAGGTCAATGTCATAAGCCGCACGCCCATATCGTAGTACTGCTTAATGCGTTCCATTTTTCCTGCCACCGGCGCCCCGTTTTCAATTGTCAAAAATGCGGAGATTTTTCCGGCATCCCGGTTTGCCCTCAGTTCCTCTGCTGAGCGCGCCGGCGCCATAAAGTCACCTGCTGCCTCCATGGTATTTTGATAAATGCGATAGAGCATCCTAAGCAGCTCCTCCAAATCCGGCATTTCATCCAGACCGAACCATGATGGCTCATTTCTCTGCGGCAGAAACATCGCAAAAAACTGCGCCATCGCTCCACCCTCTTTTAACCGCATGGCATCCACCATCGTTCCATCCAGGCGCATGACGGTGTCCTTGTGCTGCGCCAATGCCTCCTCTAACGTGTCACAGTGCATATCTATGTATTGCATAAAAGCCTCCTTGTTCTGCTGATTCTCTTACCGATATTATAATACTTGTGCCCGACATAGAAAATACCTTATAATAAAGATTAGTATTTCGACCAATCAAAAAATGGAGGTACTATTTATGGAAAATACATGGACTGACTTATATGATGCCGCTATGAAGGTATTAAACCCGCGTGAGGTATCCAGAATTATTGAAGCCGGTGGCGTTGCAGCCGGAAATGAAAGCCATCCCGCCCTGTGG
>CAVCFM010000293.1:11057-11523 GCA_963601305.1 bacterium
CGATATATCCATTTCTTGGATAATAATTGCATACTTGCTATGTTTATTGTCCAAACAGGTAATAATTGCACCTATCTGACATGCAAAAACTGGTGATTTGGACAAAACTGTAGTATAACTTGCTCATTTTGACCAATCATTGACTGACCGCCATGCGGTGCCTGTCGTGATTTATGACACAGCTTATGCCGGATAACTACCGCAATATTGAGATCATGATGGATTACGACAATCATCGTGTTGTGACGCTTGGTGATCTGACCCCGGAATGGTGGATCTGATTGCTATTTTGATTTATCTATGAATAAAGGAGACTCATTATGTGTTTGGTATGCGACAGAATTGAAATGATAAAAAATGGAACAAATCCATATTTTGTGAAAGAATTGGAATTAATCGATATGAAGAACAAGTTACTTGCAGAATTGGAAAAATTAATATAGATTGCTAACTCCCAACTTAATGG
>CAVCFM010000293.1:11533-12643 GCA_963601305.1 bacterium
CCAAATTCTCATGTGATTCAGAAGCAGAGATGGAAGAATATGTCGAGAATGCTGTCAATAAAGGAATGAAGGCGATCGGTTTTGCTGACCATGTAGATTTGAACAAAAATGACTACGGATATCATTATTACAATTCTTCGGATTTTTTCGAAGAGTTTCATAGACTAAAGAATTTATATAAAGAAAAAATTACAATGCTTGCCGGTTTCGAATTTGGGGAGCCACACCTCTATCCAGACGAGCTGGATAAACTTGCAAAGTTACCATATGATTATGTGATCGGAAGTATTCATTGGATTGGTGATATGTTTCCCTGTCAAAAGGTCAGAGAACAGTATTCCGCTAAGGAATTCTATTCTTTATATTGGGAAGAAATTCAGAAAACAGTAAAGCATGGTGGCTTTCATGTATTAGGACATATTGATTTTCCTAAAAGATATTATGGGGAAATCTATTATGAAGAAGCTGTCATGAATGAAATATTTCAAAATCTATTGGATAGAAATATTGTGCTGGAGATTAACAGTTCATCTATCAGAAAAGGTCATAATCAGACTATGCCCGGCAAAGAGCTCCTTCAGATTTATAGAGATTGTGGTGGCAAATATATTACTATCGGTTCCGATGCACATGAGGTAAAAGATTTAGCTGCTGATCATGAAATTGCAAAAGAATTGAGTATGTCTGTAGGATTGCAAGAAGTAATTATTGTAAATGGAAAGCAAGTATTGGTTAATTAAGGAATTGAAACTCTATCGTGAGAAAATTCCTCTACAACCCCGAGTTTGTAGAGTTGGTGTAAAATCAGAATGTTAGGAGAAAAAGCGAATGAAACAAAAAAGCATGTCATCATTGTTAATAATTGTACTAAATATCATTGGAATTATTTGTCTGGTTTATTTTGCCATTCCATACCTTACCCATGATGTTACGATAGCAAATCCTGATGCAATGTTACCCGCTGAGGCATGGGATAATGCAGGAATGACATTGACGTTTGGACTTATTCCGCTTTTGATTGCAAATATTTTAAGTTTTGTATTTATAAAGGCAAAGCAAAAGTTTGTAAGATTTCTATTTTTTGTTCCGAGCGTAATATGTATTATTATT
>CAVCFM010000294.1:0-3743 GCA_963601305.1 bacterium
TTTTGGAAATACCGGGCAAATTTCTTTGAAACATGTCGGAAAATGTTGTATGATAAAAGCACTATAGGGATTTTTGAGAGGATGGACGGATGAGGTCTGTAAATAAAAAGAAGCGACTGGGCGATATGCTGTTGGAGGAACAGATGCTCACCGGGGAACAATTGCAGCAGGCACTTGTCATAGCAAAAGAGAATCATAAGCGCATCGGAGAGGCACTGGTGGAATTGGGCTATGTCACGGAAGAAGGGATCACAGACGCACTCTCAAGACAGTTGGGAATAGACATCGTGACATTAAGCGGCAGGAAGATTGATGAGTCGGTGTTATCCATGGTGGACGGAGAGCTGCTCCGCAAGCATATCATGATTCCGTTCGCCTATGCGAAGGATAACATGAATGTTGTGCGTGTGGCGATGGCAGACCCTATGGATATGGACGCCATCGATGATTTCTGTATCGTCTCGAACATGCAGGTAGAACCGGCGATTGCAACGATCCGTGATATTATGAATACCATCGACCGTTACTACGGCGATTCTAAGATGCAGATTGCAGCCAGGCAGTATGCAAAAGAGCGGGAGCAGATAGAGCAGGCACAGCAGGAGGCCAGTTTTTCCGGGGATGAGAATTCACTGATCGTGCAGATGGTCCGCAAAATGATAGAAAAAGCTGCCAGACAGCGCGCCAGTGATGTGCATATTGAAGCGCTTGAGAGGGAAGTGCGGGTGCGGTTTCGGATCGATGGCGTGCTCTATGAGCGGGAGAACTACGACATCCATCTGCTGCCGGCACTCATTGCCCGCATTAAGATTTTAGGTGGAATGGATATCGCGGAAAAGCGTAAGCCGCAGGATGGGCGCATGACGATGGTGATCGACCGGAAGGAATATGAGATCCGTGTGTCCACACTGCCAACGGTGTACGGAGAAAAATGTGTGCTCCGCCTGGCGGAGAAGAAGGTACAGACCTTAGATAAATCGGAACTGGGATTATCCGGGGATGAACTGGAATTGTTTGGCAGGATGTTAAAGCGGCCCAATGGAATTATCCTGGTGACCGGACCTACCGGAAGCGGCAAGACAACGACGATGTATACTGCGCTGCAGGAGCTTAACCGGGAGGGAGTGAACATTATCACGGTGGAGGACCCGGTGGAATCGGCGATCGCGGGAATCAATCAGGTGCAGGTCAATTCCAAGGCAGATCTTACGTTTGCCAATGCGCTGCGCTCCATCTTGCGGCAGGACCCGGATATTATCATGATAGGTGAGATCCGCGACACGGAGACAGCGGAGATCGCAGTGCAGGCTTCGATTACCGGACATCTTGTGATCAGCACGCTGCACACGAACAGTGCGGCGGGGACCATCACGCGTCTGATCGATATGGGTGTGGAGAGTTACCTGTTAGCGGATGCCATGATAGGTGTTATCGCACAGCGTCTGGTGCGGAAGTTGTGCCCGGAGTGCAAAGAGGCTTATACGGCTTCGGACGAGGAAAAACGCCTGCTTGGTATCGCAGGCGGGGAGCCGTTTACCCTGTACCGTCCCTGCGGCTGTGCGGCATGTAACAATACCGGATATGCAGACCGGATCGGCGTCTATGAGATCATGCGGATCACGCCGGAGCTTCAGATGGTGATTTCAAGGAGGGCAGCGACCCGGGAGATTAAAGACCTTGCCATGGCGCAGGGGATGCACACACTGCATATGAGCGCAGCGCGTCTGGTGCGGGAGGGCATCACGTCCGTGAACGAGATGCTGCATATTACATTTGAGAGTTAGATGAGGAAGAATTATGGATCAGGAAAAAAGCTTACATAGAATATCTAAGATACTGGAAGTGGCAAGGGAGCGCGGCGCTTCCGACGTGCATCTGGCACCGGGAACGCAGATCATGTTCCGCGTTGACGGCGGACTGGTGCAGATGTCAGATGAGACGGTGCAGCCGGATGAGATTGAAAAGCTGATAGAACCGATGCTTACCGAATATCAGAGGGCAGAATTAGAAAAAAGAGGCGAACTGGATTTTGCCTATTCCATACCGGAATTTAGCCGCCTGCGCGTAAATGTGTTCCGGCAGCGTGGGACTTATGCGATGGCAATCCGCCTGCTCTCTTCCAAGATACCGGCGCCAGCGAGTCTCGGGGTTCCGGATCCGGTGGTGAATCTGACAGCGAAAAAGCGTGGACTTGTGCTGGTAACCGGTGCGACCGGAAGCGGTAAATCCACGACGCTGGCATCTTTGATCGGGGAGATCTCGCAGAACTATGCAAAGACTATCATTACCCTGGAGGACCCGATCGAGTATCTGCATCCGCACAACAGATCCATGGTGTTACAGCGGGAGATAGGCTGTGACAGCATGTCTTATGCAAATGCACTTAAGGCTGCACTGCGGCAGGACCCGGATGTCATCTTAGTGGGAGAGATGCGCGATCTTGAGACGATATCTACGGCAATTACAGCGGCTGAGACCGGACATCTGGTATTTTCCACGCTGCACACGAACAGTGCGGCGGCAGCCATTGACCGTATGATCGATGTATTTCCACCGCATCAGCAACAGCAGATCCGCGTACAGCTTGCAGACGTTTTGGAGGGAATTGTGGCACAGCAGCTTTTGCCAAAGCAGAGCTCCGGCGGCCGTATTGCAGCGTTTGAGGTACTGTTGGCGAACCAGGCAGTGCGCAACTTAATCCGGGAGGGAAAAGCATACCAGCTGCCGTCTGTTTTGCAGACGAGCAGGAAAGAAGGCATGCAGACGATGGATGACGCCATCTATGATCTGTATATGAAGAGTTACATCTCCTCGGAGACTGCGATTTCCTATGCGCAGGATGCGGCGGGCATGAAGCAGAAAGTACAGTTATTCTAAGGCAAGAGAGGTGTAACCCGTGGCGGAGTATGTGTACCGGGCGATTACGCAGGAGGGCAGAGAAAAGAGGGGCAATATCAGGGCCGAGGATGCAAAGGCTGCAGCAAGGCAGCTGCGAGACAGAGGTTTCATGCCCTATCAGATAAAAGAAGCCAATTTATTTAACAGAGAACTCGAAGTCAACTTTTTCGGGAAAGCTGGATCGCGGGATTTAAGCGTGTTCTGCCGTCAGTTTGTCAGTATGATATCTGCCGGAGTGACGGTGACAGATGCACTCGGTATGTTGGCGGGCCAGACGGAACATAAGGGAATGGCGGAAGCAATCCGAATGGTACAGGCGGACATCGGCAGGGGCGAGTCCCTGTCGGAGGCGATGCGCCGCCAGGAAAAGGTGTTTCCGTCGATTATGGTCAGCATGGTGGCTGCCGGGGAGGCATCCGGACGCCTGGAGACTGCATTTTCGGGGATGGCGGATTTCTTCGAAAAACAGCACCGGATACGCGGCATGATAAAAAAGGCGGCGATGTATCCGGTGATCGTGGCAGTTGTGGCTGCAATCGTTGTGTTTGTGATGCTCATCAAAGTGGTGCCGGGATATGTGAAATTATTTGATGAGATGGACGTTTCCATGCCGGCGATCACCCGTATGGTAATTCACATGAGTAATTTTATGCAGTCCTACTGGTATCTGGTGGCTGCATTTCTCGTTGCAGCTGTGGCAGCAGTCCGTATTTATCTGCACACCGGGCAGGGAAAATATCTGGCAGGAAAAATCGCGCGGACGATGCCCATTTTAGGAAAGCTGAATATCAAAAAAGAGGCATCCATGTTTGCGCGGACGCTTGGTACGCTGCTTGGTGCAGGGC
>CAVCFM010000294.1:3753-7905 GCA_963601305.1 bacterium
GTGCAGGGCTGCCCATGGTGGATGCCATTGAAATCGTGGCATCGACGACGGAGAATGTGCTGTACCGCGATGCGCTTTATCTGGCAAAAGAGCAGGTGATGCGGGGAGTTCCACTGTCGGAACCGGTTCAAAAAAGCGGTCTTTTTCCACCGATGGTATCGCACATGATGCGGATTGGGGAGGAGACCGGCGAAATCTGGGAGATGATGGACCGGCTGGCGGACTATTATGACGAGGAGGTGGAGCTTTCCACACAGACGGCAATGGCAGCGCTAGAGCCGCTTATCATCATTTTTATGGCAGTCTGCGTGATCATACTGATCGCGGCAATGATGGCGCCGATGATCGCAATGTATGGCGGGCTGGACAATCTGTAGAATGATACTCCGCCATAGGGCGGAGGTTTTGATATATTTTTAGGAGTGTTAGGATGAAAAGAAGTACAAAAGAAGAGAGAAGAAGGAAACATAACCGGGGATTTTCACTGGTGGAACTGCTGGTGGTTATCGCGATCATGGCAGTACTTGTGGCAGTGACGGCACCGCAGTTTACTAAATATGTAGACAGATCCAGACAGGCTGTGGATGCGACCACCGTGGCAAATGTTGTGTCAGCGGCACAGGTCGGTGTGGCGGATGTGGTGACATACCCGGATATCACAAGCGGAACCTATGTGATCACGATAGACGAGTCCGGCACGAAAGTTACAGGTGGAACAGGGGATGATGTGACAACGCCGGGTGATACGGCGGTTACTGCAATGACGGATGCCATCGAGGATGTCTGCGGGGATTTGGATACCATAAAAGCAACTGCCAAGGCATGGAAAGATACCGGGATTGTAATAAATATTACAGTGGGTGGCAATGTGACCGTGGAGTATGTGACAGAGGAGTTTAAGAATTATATTGGAATTGGAAACTAGGATGGCGGCGTTGAAGATTAAATGGCAGTTCGGACTGGCGAATGTTGGGTTGTATATTTTACTATTTTTCCAAAAAGGATGCAGTGTGGAGACCGTCATTTATTGTCTGATGGCATCGGCACTGATGGCACTCTCGGTCATTGATGAGAAAACATTTGAGATTCCGGCGGGAATCAATCTTTTTATACTGATATTGGGAGTATTGCATCTTGCGCTGGATTTGGCTGACTGGAAAAACTATCTGCTCGGGGCGGTGGTTGTCAGCGGGTTCTTAGAACTTCTCGTGATCTTTTCGAAGGGAAGAGCCATGGGTGGCGGGGATGTAAAGCTGATGGCTGGGGCAGGTCTTCTGTTGGGATGGCAGAAAATCCTGCTGGCTTTTTTGTTGGGCTGCATTTTGGGTGCAGTCATACACACGCTTCGGATCAGGTGGAGCGGCGCAGACAGGGTACTGGCATTCGGACCGTATCTGTCTGCCGGGATTATGCTGTCGTATCTGTGGGGTGAGCAGATGATAGCAGCTTATATGCATTATTTCATTGGAATGTAAGCCGGATCGTCCGGCATTGAGATAAAAGTCGTGAAAGGAAGTATTACGGATGGCGACAAAGGTACTTAGCATTGAGGTCGGCAGCGATATCACGCATGTTGTAGAGATGGATTATAAGGCGCGGACACCGAAGGTGTATCAGTTTTTCAAAATTCCTACACCGGAGGGAGTGCTTGCAGACAGAAGCATCCGGGAAGACGGCGCATTTGTGGAACAGTTTAAAGGAGAGCTTCGGGCGCACGGGATAAAGACAAGAAAGGTTATTTTTGTGATGAATTCCACAAGAATTGCCAACCGCGAGATAGAGATACCTCTTGTAGGGGAAAAGCAGATCCACAATCTGCTGATCACCAATGCGGCAGAATTCTTCCCGGTGGATCTGACGCAGTACCAGCTGGTGCATCAGATTATCGAAAAGAGGGAGGACGAGAGGAAGTACCGGTTAGCAGTTCTTGCTGTGCCAAAGGAGATCATCCGTTCTTATCAGCAGTTTGCGGCTGCACTTAATCTGGAAGTGGCTGCTTTAGACTATGTGGGAAACAGCATTGTCCAGGCTATGATGCGGATGATAAATACACCGGTAAAGGTGGCGCTGAAAGTCGATGCGGATATGTCGATGCTGACGTTAATAAGCGGGGAGCGTGTCCGGCTGCAGCGGAAGATCTCACACGGAGTGTCGGGCGATGAGGAAGAGTGGGAGGCGCTTGCGGGAAATGTCAGCCGCATGATTGATTATTATAGTTCGAGAAATGACGAAGAGATTGCCATTGAAAAGATATATCTGCTGGGCGTGGGAGCAGACTGCAAGGGGCTTGTGGAACGTCTTAATGAAGTGCTTGGAATCCCAGTGGAGGCGTATCCTGCTCTGCCGCAGACAACTGCCCCGGCAGAGTATCTGGTTTCGGTTGCAGCAACGTTTGCGCCGCTTCATGTTGCACTTTTTAAGAAGAGCCAGACAAAGGTCGGCAAAAGAGGCGATGGCATGTCTACGGCGCGTGTGGTGTGCGCTGCCGGTCTTACACTTGCGGTGGTACTGGCTGCATCATCGGTAATTCCGTGGATGATACAGGAGAGCAGGATCAGACGGCTGGAGCGGGAAGTGGCAGAGTTTGCGGATGTGTCGGACACATACAAAGCTTATCAGGCTGCAAAGACCAAATATGATAAGCTGTCAGATATGTACGAACTGACAGAGACCCCGGCAGATCAACTGCTGGCATTTTTTGATGAGATGGAGACGCAGATGCCGTCGGATCTGGTGGTTGTCTCTATGACAGCAGGTGCAGACGGGATAAACCTGAATCTCACCACACAGTCCAAAGAATCTGCGGCGGAGGCGCTGGTACAGCTGCGGGGATTTTCTTCCGTTTACAATATCAGTACCTCCGGGATTACGGAAAGTGTGAATGAGGACGGAGTCTCTGTGGTGTCTTTTTCGGTGAACTGCAATTTTACGGCAGGAACAGGCGTGGATACAGCGGAGAGTGAGGAATAGGAATTATGAGGATAAATACGAAAGATAAAAAACTTCTGCTGTATGCGATTGGAATCCTTCCGCTTGTGCTTGTCTATGTGCTGGTGTTTGTGCCGTTTCGGGAGATAAACGACACCGGGAAAAAGCAGATAGAAGAACTTACACAGGAATTAAAGCTTCGGGAGAGCTGGGACGAAAATCGGGACACTTACCGCGGGGAGACCGAGCGGATGCAGGGAGAGATGGAACAGACTCTGCTGGCATTTCCGGAGCATGTGCTCCCGGAGGATGTGATCGTGTACGCAAAGCAGCTGGAGCAGCCTGGTGACATGGAGATTGTGGGAATTGATATTGGAACTGCCGAGCAGGTGTATCAGCTGGGAGAGGGAGACGAGGCTTATCTGACCAAAACTCCTGTGGTCTATACCTTTACGGCATCCTATGACGATTTCAAGCGCAGCATCCGGACCATTCAAAGTGAGGAGAAAAAACGTGGTGTAGAGCAGGTGATCCTCTCTTTTGACAGCAACAGCGGCAAAATCGTCGGAAGTATGAATGTGGCCATGTTTTCGGTGCAGGGCGGTGGCGCGGCATATGAGGAGCCGGAGATTTCCGGTGTATCTTCCGGCGTCTCTAATATTTTTGGAACAACCACGCATGTGACGGAGGAAGAATGAAGAAGAAAAATGCCGGATACACCTTAGTCGAATTGCTGATATCAGTCACTGTTTTAGCGATGATCGCGGTTCCGTTTACAAGGGCATTTGTGTCTGCAGCCAGGGTCAATGACCGCACGCGCAGACAAAGTCAGGCGCAGAATGTGGCACAGAATGTACTCGAGGAAGTGCAGGCGCTTTCGTGGGATACCATCGGGGATACTTACACGACGATTTCGGAGAGCCAGGAAATGAGCGGAAACGTGACGACGGCATATCAGACGGAGTACGATGTCGTCACGGCGGAGCAGCGCACCTACACGGTGACGGTGTATTTAAGTCCTGCCTATGAGCCGGAGATGGACGGGTATGGCGCAGACGATGAGGTGACGGATTACAACGCAGACAGTCTGGCGCAGATATACGATATGAATTCTGTGGTAAATGCGTGCTATGAACTGCCGTCTTCGGAAGCAGAGCGCATGGCACAGCTGTTTGGCGGGGACACAGAACAGATCTTACAGACCATGGAGCGGGAGATCTATCT